>JAEUQS010000112.1 GCA_016789625.1 Acidobacteriota bacterium
CGGGGAGCGCATCGAAGCGCGGGTTTCGGGGGTCGGCGAATATGGCCGTCCCACCGTTCCGGGGGGCCGGCGGTCGAGCCTGGAGTTGAGCGAGGACCGAAAGGGACAGCACGTGGCTCAAGGGCTTCCAGGTGCCCAGAAAACGGGCATCGTCACCTCGCACGCGGAGAAGTGCGGCGAACGGGATGTGCTCCATGAACCCGTCGGTGGAGACGATCACGCGTTCGGCGCGCTGGATATCGGCATCCACTTCCGAGAGAAGACCGTCGTACAGGACCGAGCCGATCTCGGTGAGCGCGTGCGGATCGGAAGACGGGTCACTCAGGAGCTTGCGATATCGCACGACGAGAGGCCAGAGCTCCTGGAAGTCCATCCCGTAGCCGACGGAGCGAATCGGCCTGCCGTTCTCGAGAACGAAGAGGAGCCGAACGCCGGGAATCGGAAAGTAGAGAAGAACGGTGCCCTTCGGGAGGCTCGACGTCGGGCTCACGGTGGCTCGAGGAAGCGACCGGCCCAGGTGCGGCGCGTCCATCCGGGCCGACAGCTCCCAGAGACGGGCGACGACGGCGGGGTCGCGCGTGCCGTCCGGCGACATCGTCCTCCGATCGAGTCGTCGGCGCTCGCTCAGCAGGCTGGGATCCGCGGGCTTCGGCGCGGCGCCGGCTCGGCCCGCGAGGACGGCCGCGAGGGCCCGCCCGCGAACCTCTTCGAGGACTCGGATCGCGGCGTCGACGCCCTGTTCCCGAAGGGCCACGCGGGCCCCTGCGAAGAAGGACACCGCATGCATGTTCGCCCAGCCGGCAAAGGACTCCCTGCTGGGTCTCAGAAATCGGGACATTTCCCGGCCGGTGTCGTAGAAATCACAGGCCCATCGCTGGCCCGTGTCGCCCGAGGTCTCCCTTCGCCAGGTGAGCTCCATCAGCAGCCTGAAACGGGTCCATGACGAGCCGCTCGGCAGGACCCGGGCGCCCTCCTCGATCGGTGCGCTGTTGTCGCGTGTAAGGGAGGCCGCGTTGTTCATCGTGGACGCGAACGTGCGGTAGGCATCGCCGAGCTGTATCCGCGACTGTCCCTCGCGAGACAGGAGTCGGATCGCCTCGAAGAGATCCCAGTGCGCGTCGAGCAGCTCTTCTCTCGATGCGCCCTGGATGTCGAGCAGACACCGGGCCCTGACCCTCAGGGCCTCGCCTTCCGAACCCGGAGCGATTCGACGGCGGATGGCCAGCGCGGCTTCGGCCGACTGCAATCCCGCCCGCTGAGCGGATTCCAGACCTTCATATTCGACGCGGCAGGGGAACCCGCAGCCTCCGACGGCCAAGGTGGCCGCCAGCTTTTCGTGGAAGGTCGCGCGCGCCGCGTCTCCCGCTCCGGTGAGGAGCCGCTGCGCAAGGCGAAATTCCGCTTCGGCGACCGTGGTCTCGCCCTGGAGGCTGGCCAGATGCGCGAGTCCCGTGTGGGCGAGCACGAGCTCGTCGGTATGGCGGGCCGGGTCCCGCGATGCTTCGCTCAAGGCCCGCCGATACAGGACCTCCGCCGGATGGAGACGTGTGCTGGCGGCCTCTACGTCGCCGCCGATCCGCGCGGCGCGCACCCGGACCTCCGGAGGTGCCATGGGCGGCTCCGCCTCGGACAGGAAGGGCTCCAGGAGGGAGCGCGCTCCCTCGATGTCGGTCGCCGCGAGCGCGCGCTCTGCCGCGTCGAGGCTCTCCTCGACGGTGCGCTGGGAAGGCCTCGCGTCGCTTCCCGCGACGAGGATCGCCAGACCGCAAACCAGGATCCGGAGGGCCCGGGAGGGAGGGGTCGGGTCATCGGGCCGGGGCATCTCGAGGGGCGCTCCTTTCCGCGGCCCAGCGAAGAGCGTCCGGACGTCTTTTCGGTCTTGCGGGAGCTCGCGGCGGAGGCGCGGAATGGTCACGGCGTTCAGAGTCCCTTCACTCGCTGACGGTCATGGAAGACGGGCCGTCGCAACGTCAGCCAGGATCGCATCGTCACCCAGACCGACGAGCCGGAACGCGGCCCAATGAAAAGGATGAGCCCAGCGCGGTGTGCTCGACATCTCCGACTGCGCGGCCTCGAGGGCGCGATCGGCCGAAAGGCCGCGCAAGAGACCGTCGTGGAATCTCGTCATGAAGTCGGCCGTCACGTCGTCGGAAATGCGCCACGAGGCCGAGAGAACGGTTCCCGCACCCGCCTCGAGGAAATGCCGTGAGAGGTCGAACGAGCCCTCACCCATGGCGAACCATTGAGAGCCCGGCCCCGTCTCGCAGCCCGAAAGCACGACGAGATCGGCCCGCAGGGGAGACCGATGGATCAGCTCCCACGCGCGGAGGACGCCATCGTCCCCGGCGCCTTCCGGCGTGACGACGAGACCGGTCCCGAGCGCCAGGGCCCCGTTGGAGACGGCGTGCGTCGCGATGTGGAGAACGCGCGCCGTTTCGAACTCGTGGAAGAGGTTGCCACGCGTGAGGGCCCTTCCCGAGTAGAGCCGAGCGCCAGGACCCCAGGCTGCGGCGATCCGGCGCGCTTCGGCGACCGCGTCGGGCAGCTCGTCGAAGCTCGGGTGCCTCGGATCGGCGAACACCGCGATCCCACCGTCGCGGGGGGCTGCGGGCCGGAGGCGCAGCTCACGCCTCACCGAAAGCGACACGACGTGGCTCATCGGTTTCCAGGTGCCGAGAAAGCGGGCGTCGGCTCCGCGTACGCGAAGCAGGGCGCCGAAGGGTATGTGCTCGAGGTTGCCGTCGGTCGAGATGATGAGGCGTTCCGAGCGTTCGATGTCTTTGTCTACAGCCCCGAGCAGCCCTTCGTATAGCGTCGACGCGATCTCTGTGAGCGCCGAAGGATCCGAGGCGGGGTTCTC
>JAEUQS010000127.1 GCA_016789625.1 Acidobacteriota bacterium
CGGGGAGCCATCACCACGCGTCCGGAACTCGTGATCTTCGTGGCCTGGAGCGCGTCCGCCGAGGTGTAGTACAGGTTCACGGTCTGCTCGAGCGGCGAGTCGTTCGTGAGGACGAGCTCGGTCTTGTACTTCCCCGACGAGAGGATGATGGGCAGCGTTCCCTCGGTGACGCCCGTGTCGATCCAGGAGCCGTCGGACGTGCCGCCCCCTTCGCGGCCTCCGTCGTTCACCACGGCGTACGCGATGAAGCGGTCGTTGCCCGACGTGAGCTGAAGGCGGGCCCAGCCGTTCTCGAGGCCGAAGCCCGCGAGCACCGACGACACCTGCGTCCACTGCCGGGGCTCGAGGTGCACCGAAAGGGGCTCTCCGGCCGGCGCGCCCGTGAGGCCGTCGTACACCGTGACGCGCACGTCGATCGGGCCGTTCTGACCGCCACCCGCGTGCGCGATCGCGAGATTCGAGCGAAACGAGGCGTTCTCGCGAAGCCCGTACACCGAGGCCGCCACCTCGCTCGCGCTCCCGACGGGCACCCCCAGCGCGAACGTGCCGAAGGAGCCCTCCCCGGTCCCGTCCTCGCGGGCCTTCTGGGGCGTCGAGATGCGGGAGCCCACGAACGGGGCGGGATCGCCCGGCGGGAGGCTGACGAGCCGCGCGAAGAGCGTGCCCACGAGGTTCGAGCCGGCCTCGGGAAGCTCGGCCCCGAGGCTTCGCATGGCGCTCAGGACGTCGGGAACGTGGAAGCGCGTTCCCGCGGCCACGTCGTCCTCGGTGGTGACGCTGACGAACTTTTCCGGGGCGTCGGCCGGGTAGAACGTCAGCTCGAGGGGGGATCCCACACCGCCGAGGTTCACGAGCGTGAGGTCGCTCGTGAAACGCGCGCCGCCGACGCCGGTGACGTCCACCACCACGGGGAGCTGGACGATGGGCACGTCGTCGGGCGGGCCGGCGAGCGCGGTCCCCGCGAGGAGGATTCCGAACGTGGATCCGAGAGTGCGCATGAGCCGTCGGCCGCGACGGTAGCGCACGCGAAGGCGTCGCTACAATCCCGGCCGTGTCCGAAGTTCTCGAAAGCCGTCTCGATCCTTCTTCGCCCGAGTTTCGCGCGAACGCCCAGCATCACGAGTCCCTCGCGCGGGACCTTCGCGAGAGGGTCGCCCGCGCCCGGGACGGCGGCGGAGAGAAGGAGCGCGCCCGGCAGCGGGAGCGCGGCAAGCTCCCGGCCCGGGACCGCATCGAGAAGCTGCTCGACCCCGGCACGGCCTTCCTCGAGCTCTCGCCCCTGGCGGCCGACGGCCTCTACGACGGCGCGGCTCCGTGCGCGGGTCTCGTGACCGGCGTCGGGCGCGTGTCGGGCCGCGAGGTCCTCATCGTGGCGAACGACGCCACGGTGAAGGGCGGCACGTACTACCCGCTCACCGTGAAGAAGCACCTGCGGGCGCAGGAGGTCGCGATCGAGAACGACCTCCCGTGCGTCTACCTCGTGGACTCGGGCGGAGCGTTCCTTCCGCTCCAGGCCGAGGTCTTCCCCGACCGCGACCACTTCGGCCGGATCTTCTACAACCAGGCGCGCATGAGCGCCGCGGGCCTGCCGCAGATCGCCGCGGTGCTCGGCTCCTGCACGGCAGGAGGCGCCTACGTGCCCGCGATGAGTGACGAGGTCGTCATCGTGAAGAACCAGGGCACGATCTTCCTGGGCGGTCCGCCGCTCGTGAAAGCCGCGACGGGGGAAGACGTCACGGCCGAGGAGCTGGGCGGCGCCGACGTGCACACGCGCCTCTCGGGCGTGGCCGACCACCTCGCCGAGAACGACGAGGACGCCCTCGAGAAGGTGCGCGAGATCGTGCTCCACCTCAACCGGCGGAAGGTCGTCGACCTCGAGCTCGCGCCGCCCGAGGACCCGCTGTATCCCGTCGAGGAGCTCTACGGCGTGCTGCCGCGCGACCTCCGCACGCCCTACGACGTGCGCGAGGTGCTGGCCCGCCTCCTCGACGGATCCCGCTTCCACGAGTTCAAGCCGCGCTACGGAGCGACGCTCGTGACGGGCTTCGGCCGCATCGCCGGATATCCCGTCGCCGTGCTCGCGAACAACGGCATCCTCTTCTCGGAATCGGCCCTCAAGGGCACGCACTTCATCGAGATGGCCAGCCAGCGACGCATCCCGCTGCTCTTCCTGCAGAACATCACGGGGTTCATGGTGGGGAAGGCGTACGAGCAGGGCGGCATCGCGAAAGACGGCGCCAAGCTCGTTCACGCCGTCGCGAACGCGGCCGTGCCCAAGATCACCGTGCTCGTGGGCGGCTCCTTCGGCGCCGGCAATTACGGCATGTGCGGCCGCGCCTACCAGCCGCGGTTTCTCTTCTCGTGGCCCAACTCGCGCATCAGCGTCATGGGCGGCGAGCAGGCCGCGAACGTCCTCGCCACCGTGAAGGACGACCAGCGCGTCCGCGAGGGCAAGCCCCGCATGACGCCCGAAGAGAAAGCCGAGTTCATGCGCCCGACGCTCGAGAAGTACGAGGCCGAAGGGCACCCCACGTATGCCACGGCCCGCCTCTGGGACGACGGCATCCTCGACCCCAAGGAGACGCGCACGGTGCTCGCGCTCGCGCTCTCGGCCTCCCTCAACGCGCCGCTTCGCGAGACGAAGTTCGGCGTCTTCCGGATGTGAACAGAGTGAGACAGATGAAGAAGCTCGTTGCCCTGCTGCTTTGCGCGCTCCCCGTCTTGGCGGCTCCTCCCGCCGATGAGAAGGTCCGCCCCGAGGACACCGGGAGCGTGGAGTCGCTCGAGGTCACGAACGTGAGCCGCGAGGTGGCCTCGCTCTGGGTGCGCACGCTGCTCCCGGCCGTCGCCAAAGGCTACAAGCAGACGTTCTCGGGCGAGGTGGGCCTCGCGAACGTGGGGATTCCCACCAAGGGGCCCGTGACCGTCATGGTGCAGACGAAGCCCGGGAGCAAAACGAGCGAAGCCGTCTTTTTCGTGGACGTGAAGCTCGCGGACGTTCCCGAGGAGCTCGCCTCGAGGATCGGCACGAAGGCGCTCGACATCCACTTCAAGGGCTCTCTCGCGGGCGAGAACGGCAGCACGGCCCGCGTGTGCGCCGTCGGCGTGCTGCGGCTCGGCACGTCCGACGTGAAGGCTCCCTACTCGTTCCTCGAGGCGTTCGTGAAGTTCGGCGGCGCGCGCCTCACGGGGCTCTCTCTCACCGAGACGAAGGGGGCCGGCAAGGTCGTGCTCTTCAACCCGTTCTCGTTTCCGCTCTCGGTGAAGTCCGTCGCGTACGGCATCGAGGCGAACGGACAGAAGCTCGGCAACGGCGGCAAGGAAGCGTTCCAGATCCACGGCGGGCGCGAGAGCGAGATCTCCCTGCCGATCACCGCGCCCAACGCGAGCCTCGTGGCGGCGGCGGGCTCCCTGCTGCGCACGGGGGGCACGATCGACGGGCTCCTCACCGGAGCCATCGCCATCAAGGCCGGAAACGGCGCCATCACGATTCCGCTGAAGATGCCGGGACGCATCGACCTCGCCCGATGAGCCTCGTTCTCTTCCGGGAACGGGACGGCCGCGTGGCGCGGGTGGTGCTGGACCGGCCCGAGCTGCGCAACGCGTTCGACGAGGACCTCATCGCGACGCTCACCGAGACGTTCCTCCGCCTCGCGAAGGAGTCCGGCGTCCGCGCCATCGTGCTCGAGGGCCGGGGCAAGGCGTTCTGCGCGGGGGCCGATCTCTCCTGGATGAAGAAGATGGCCGGCTACACGCTCGAGGAGAACCTCGCGGACGCCGAGCGGCTCGCGGCGATGTTCGAGGCGATCGATTCCTGCCCGCGCCCCGTGGTGGCGCGCATTCAGGGCGCGGCGCTCGGAGGGGGCACGGGCCTCGCGGCGGTGAGCGACATCGTCGTCGCGGAGGAAGGGACGCTCTTCGGGACCACCGAGGTGCGGCTCGGCATCGTGCCCGCGGTGATCTCCCCTTACCTGGTGCGCAAGATCGGGGAGTCGGCCGCGCGCTACTGGTTCACGACGGGCGAGCGCTTCGACGCGCAGGCCGCGGCCCGCGTGGGGCTCGTGCACACCGTGGTTCCCATGGGCAGCCTGGACGCCGAGATCGAGAGGCTCCTCGATGCGTTCCTCTCTGGCGGGCCCGAGGCCGTCGCCGAGGCCAAGCGTCTCGCGACCTCGGCCTCCGCGCGGGCCGCGGCGACCTCGTCCATCGCGGCGCGGCGCGTGTCGGCAGAGGGCCAGGAGGGCCTCCGCGCGTTCCTCGAGAAGCGGAAACCGGTGTGGTGATCCACCAGATATCCAAGCTCCTCATCGCGAACCGGGGCGAGATCGCCGTCCGGGTGATCCGGGCCTGCCGCGCGCTCGGCATCCCCACGGTCGCCGTGTATTCCGAGGCCGACGCCTCGGCGAAGCACGTGCGCCTCGCCGACGAAGCCGTGCTCCTGGGACCGGCTCCCGCGCGGGAGTCGTACCTCGTGGTGGAGCGGATCCTCGCTGCGGCAAGGCAGACCGGGGCCGATGCCGTTCACCCGGGCTTCGGGTTCCTCTCCGAGAACGCCGCGTTCGCCGAGGCCGTGCTCGCCGCCGGTCTCGTGTGGGTGGGCCCGCCCCCCGCGGCGATCCGCGCGATGGGCGGCAAGATCCCGGCCCGTGAGCTGATGAAGAAGGCCGGCGTCCCCACGGTGCCCGGCACGCACGA
>JAEUQS010000014.1 GCA_016789625.1 Acidobacteriota bacterium
GACTCCCAGGGCCTCCCGCAGCCCGTGGAGCCCACGGCGGCCACCGAGGCCGAGGTGAACGAGCTCCTCTCGCGGCTCCGGGAGGAGCACGCCACGTACGATCCCATCGAGGACCGTCCCGCGGCCGACGGCGACTTCGCACTCTGCGACATCCACGGCAGCTTCCCGATGGGCGACGGCAAGGACTTCAGCGCCGAGAAGGCCCTCATCGAGATCGGCGGCGAGCGCACCATGCCCGAGCTCACCGCGAACCTCCGGAACGCCGAAGCGGGTATGTCGATCAGCTTCCAGAAGTCCTTCCCGGCCGAGCTGCCCGATGCCGAGTTCGCCGGCAAGACCGTCCTCTACAGCGCGACGCTCGTCGCCCTGAAGAAGAAGGTCCTGCCGGAGCTCGACGACGAGCTGGCCCGCACGATCCTGACGCCCAAGGACGGCGAGCCCCCGGCCAACGCCAACGTCCAGTTCCTCAGGGAGCGCGTGGCGGCGTCCATCGAGTCCCAGAAGACCACCAACCTCGTGGAGAGGCAGCGCCGGAGCGTTCTCGATGCGCTCATCGAGAACAACCCCATCGAGGCGCCCGACTCCATGATCGTCTCGGAGACCGACTCGGCGCTCCGCGAGTACGCGCGGCACCTCGCCCGCCAGGGCGTGGACCTCAAGACGGCCGAGATCGACTGGAACGAGATGCGCAAGGAAGCGCAGCCCACGGCCGAGCGGCGCGTGAAGGAATACCTCCTCATGGACGCCGTCGGCGAGGCCGAGGGCATCACCGTCACCGATACCGAGCTGGATGCCGAGATCAAGCGCCGGGCGGCCCAGATGGGCACGTCCTTCACCGATCTCAAGGGCCAGCTCGTCAAGGGCGAGCAGCTCGAGGGGATGCGCGAGGAGATGCGGATCAACCACGTCCTCGATTTCATCCTCAAAGAAGCCGTCGCGGCCTGACGTACGTAGAGAGAGACGAAGGAGTCCGAATGGCCTACTGGCCCACCGTCATCGAGCAGACGAGCCGCGGGGAGCGGGCGTTCGACATCTTCTCGCGCCTGCTGCGCGACAACGTCATCTTCCTCGGCTCGGCCATCAACGACGACGTCGCCAACATCGTCGTCGCGCAGATGCTGTTCCTCGAGGCCGAGAACCCCGAGAAGGACATCATTCTCTACATCAACTCGCCGGGCGGCAGCGTCTCGGCCGGCCTCGCCATATACGACACGATGCAGTACGTGAAGCCCGACGTCGCGACGTATTGCATCGGCCAGGCCGCGTCCATGGCCGCCGTGCTCCTCGCGGGCGGCGCCAAGGGCAAACGGGCCGCGCTGCCGAGCGCCCGGGTCCTCATCCACCAGCCGCACGGCGGCGCCGAGGGGCAGGTCTCGGACATCGAGATCCAGGCCCGCGAGATGCTGCGGCTCAAGAAGCGCCTCAACGAGATCCTCGCCCACCACACCGGTCAGCCCGTCGAGAAGATCGAGAAGGACACGGACCGGGACAACATCTTCGAAGCCCAGGAAGCCAAGGAATACGGCCTCATCGACACGGTGATCAACCGGCGGGACTGACGCCGGAGCTAGAATGAGGCCCGGGGAACCATGCCCCGGGGAGCCAGGAAAACATGACCAAGAAATCCGGATCGGGCGACGTGCTGCGCTGCAGCTTCTGCAACAAATCCCAGCGGGACGTGAAGAAGCTCATCGCCGGGCCCACGGTCTACATCTGCGACGAGTGCGTCGACATCTGCCTCGACATCATCGCGGAAGACCGCGTCCTCGATCAGGGGAAGCCCGAGACGAAGCTTCCCAAGCCCCGCGAGATCCGCGAGTTCCTCGACGAGTACGTCGTCGAGCAGGAATCCGCGAAGAAGAAGCTCGCCGTCGCCGTCTACAACCACTACAAGCGCATCGAGTACTTCGAGAAGAACCGCAAGCTCGACGTCGACATCCAGAAGTCGAACATCCTGCTCATCGGCCCCACGGGCACGGGCAAGACGCTTCTGGCCCAGACGCTCGCCAAGATGCTCTCGGTGCCCTTCACCATCGCCGACGCCACCACCCTCACCGAGGCCGGCTACGTGGGCGAGGACGTCGAGAACATCATCCTCAAGCTCTACCAGGCGGCGGGGCAGGACAAAGAGAAGGCCGAGCGCGGCATCGTCTACATCGACGAGATCGACAAGATCGCCCGCAAGGGCGAGAACCCGTCGATCACGCGCGACGTCTCCGGCGAGGGCGTCCAGCAGGCGCTCCTCAAGATCCTCGAGGGCACCGTCACCAACGTGCCCCCGCAGGGCGGCCGCAAGCACCCGCACCAGGAGTTCATCCAGATCGACACCACGAACATCCTCTTCATCTGCGGGGGAGCGTTCGTGGGCCTCGAGGACATCATCGGCCGCCGCCTCACCGAGAGCTCCATGGGCTTCGGCGGCAAGGTGGGCACGAAGAAGCAGAAGCGCACGGGCGACCTGCTCGAGAAGATCCACCCCGAGGACCTCATCAAGTTCGGCATGATTCCCGAGTTCATCGGGCGCGTGCCCGTGGTCGCCACCCTGCGCGACCTCGACAAGAACGCCCTCGTGGCGATTCTCAAGGAGCCCAAGAACTCCCTGATCCGCCAGTACCAGGCGCTCCTCGATTTCGAGAACGTCGCGCTGCGCTTCACCGACGACGCCCTCGAGGCGATCGCCGATCAGGCCATCACGCGGAACGTGGGCGCCCGCGGTCTCAAGATCATCCTCGAGGAGATCATGCTCGAGGTGATGTACCGCGTCCCCTCCGAGGAGGAGATCGAAGAGTGCGTGGTGACGAAGGACGCCGTCCTCCGGCACTCGCAGCCGATCCTCTCCCTCCGGAAGGCGGGTTGAGGTGACCCAGCCGAACGACCTCAAGACGCTGCCGCTCGTCCCCCTGCGGGACATGGTGGTGTTCCCCCGCATGATGGCGCCCTTCGTCGTGGGACGGGGCTCCTCCATCGCGGCCCTCGAGGCGGCCCTCCTCTCGAGCGACCGGCTCATCTTCCTGGCCGCCCAGAAGGACCCCAAGCTCGACGACCCGCAGAACAAGGACATCCACGAGACGGGCGTCCTGGCTTCGGTGGTGCAGTCGCTGAAGCTCCCCAACGGCCACATCAAGGTCATGGTCGAGGGCGTCACGCGCGGCCGCATCCGCGGCTGGCTCGTGGGCGGCACCTACATGGCCGTCGCCGTGGAGAAGCTCGACGCGAAGGTCGTCTCGCCGCAGTCGGGCGGAACCGATCTCGCGCCGTACCTCCAGAAGGTGCTCTCGGTTTTCGAGCAGTTCGCCAAGCTCTCGCACAACGTCGCGTTCGAGGGAATCCTCGCGCAGCTCCGCATGGACGACCCCGATCTTTTCGCGGACATGCTCGCGGGCCACCTCCCCACGTCGATCCCCACCTCGGAAAAGCAGCTCCTCCTGGAGACGGTCAACCCGCTCGAGCGCCTCCAGAAGCTTCAGGACCTCCTCGAGATCGAGATCGAGAAGATCAACATCGACAAGAGGATCAACACCAAGGTCAAGAAGCAGATGGAGAAGGCCCAGAAGGAGTACTACCTCAACGAGAAGATCAAGGCGATCCATCAGGAGCTCGGCAAGAAGGACGACAAATCCGACGAGATCGACGAGCTCCGCCAGAAGATCGAGACCGCCGGGATGTCCGACGAGGTCAAGGAGAAGGCGCTCGCCGAGCTGAAGCGGCTCGAGGCGATGCCCAACGTCTCCGCCGAGGCCACCGTCTCGCGCAACTACATCGACTGGCTCGTCTCGGTTCCCTGGAAGAAGGCTTCGCGCGAGATGAAGGACATCAAGCGCGCCGAGAAGATCCTGAACGAGGACCACTACGGTCTCGAGAAGGTGAAAGAGCGCATCCTCGAGTTCCTGGCGGTGAAGCAGCTCGTCACCGAGTCGAAGGGCACCATCCTCTGCTTCGCGGGCCCTCCCGGAGTGGGCAAGACGTCGCTCGCCAAGAGCATCGCCAAGGCGCTGAACCGCAAGTTCGTGCGGCTCTCGCTGGGCGGCGTGCGCGACGAGGCCGAGATCCGCGGCCACCGCCGCACGTACATCGGCGCGTTCCCCGGCCAGATCATCCAGCTCATGAAGAAGGCCGGGACGGTGAATCCCGTGTTCCTCCTCGACGAAGTGGACAAGATGTCCATGGACTTCCGCGGCGACCCGTCGGCCGCGCTTCTCGAGGTGCTCGACCCCGAGCAGAACAACGCGTTCGTCGACCACTACATGGACGTCGAGTTCGACCTCTCGAAGGTCATGTTCATCGCGACGGCCAACGTCGTGCACCCGATTCCGCCGGCCCTCAAGGACCGCATGGAGATCATCCAGCTCTCGGGCTACACGCCCAACGAGAAGGTGAACATCGCCAAGCAGTTCCTCGTGGCCAAGCAGATCAAGGAGAACGGCCTCGCGCCGCTCCAGGCGATCTTCGAGGACGGCGCGATCTTCGGCCTCATCGAGAACTACACGCGGGAAGCCGGCGTGCGCAATCTCGAGCGCGAGATCGCCTCCGTCTGCCGCAAGGTGGCCCGCAAGTTCGTGAGCAAGGAGGCCGACGGCGACTCCATCACGATCACGCGCGAGAACCTGCAGGGCTTCCTGGGCAAGCCCAAGTACCGCATGAACAAGCAGGTCGAGAACGCCGAGATCGGCCTCGCGACCGGGCTCGCGTGGACGGAAGCCGGCGGCGACGTGCTCCACATCGAAGCCTCACTGCTGAAGGGCAAGGGAACCGTCCAGCTCACGGGCCAGCTCGGCGACGTGATGCAGGAGAGTGCCAAGGCCGCGCTTTCCTACGTCCGCTCGCGCGCGGAGCTCTACGGCGCCGATCCCGACTTCTACGAGAAGAAGGACATCCACATCCATCTGCCCGAGGAGAT
>JAEUQS010000135.1 GCA_016789625.1 Acidobacteriota bacterium
CGCGAGGTTGTCGAAATCGTTCGCGGCAGTGATGAATCGGTGCAAGGGCATGATTCGCTCCTAGTCAACGCGCCGGTTAGAGTCCTGCCTGCTTTTGGAGTCTCTGCCTGATCGACTCAAGAATCTCGATCGCATCGTTTCTGTCGTTCGCACGTCGTAGTCTCCGATTGACGTCATCGAAGTACTCGTCGGTGTGCATCCGATCGTGGAAAGCGGAAGGCAGAAAGACACCGTTGACGGCATCGTTGATCTCAATGTCAAACCTTTCCAGTTGGGCCCTGGCTTCCTCTGCTTTTGGGCTCGTGCCGGCCACGATGTGGTGAGCGTCAACGCCGTCGGGCCTCGCCACACCGGCCTGAACGAGATTGGCCGCTAGGCGATCCGAGGACGCACCCCGACCCTTCGTGCCCTTTTTCCTTGCGATCTCTCGTTCTTCGATCCAGTGCATGTTCTGAATCAGTAGGCTGAGGTACGCGGGATCTGATGGTGCCAGTTGCTGAAGCTGTACCCAATAGGGGCTGTCGGGATCAGCGTAGGGACCGGCGGGAGCTCCGTAAGCGGCCAGCCGTCTTCTCAGTACTGAGTTCTGATAGTCAGCGTTTGCCTCGGCAAGATAGGCATCTGCGTTGGCTTCGACTAGGTCACCCTTCAGCGAGATCCACGCCCCACCACTAAGGCCGAGGGCGAGGGCAGCCGTGACGGGCACGGCGGCCCGCCGAAGGATGACACCACCTGTATTCGCTGCTGCTCCACCCCCACCGCCAGCAAGGAGGGTCAAAGAGGCCCTCACTTCCCCGCGTGAAAGAACGCGCACCCCGTCCCGCAACACTTCCGTGACCGGAGTGGCCGGAGTCGCCGGAGCAGGGAGACCCCGCAGCCCGAGCGGGTCTACCACGCGATGTGGCCGCGCAACGACGGCCAGATAGAGGTTCTCGGAATCGACTGATCCGATGGGGTCAGGGCTCAGGAAGACGCCGATCGAGCTGTCCAGCCACCGATTGCGCGCATAACCGAGCCCGGTGACCGCGTCGTACCAGAGACCCTGGAAGAGATGGCTCTGGCCGCCGGGGAACGCGCCGCCCAAGGTGTCGGCTGCGGCGGTGGCGGCGTTCAGGGTCATGGGATAGCGGACGTCGAGGTTGGGCGGACCCTGGACCGTTGGCGGGATCGGTACGTGAAGCCGGTAGGGAGTTCCTCCGGGTGGACGAAGGAGCCGGCCGAAGTCGTCGGCGATCGCAGACGTGAGGGTGATGCGGTAGCCCTTGTCCGCGGGCCAGCAGTTTCGGCGCACGACGAGAAGCGTCGTGGCGTCGGCCGTGTCCCTGCCGACGAGGAGGTCCGCGGCGGGGACCTGGATCCAAGTTCCGTTGTCGTCGACCTCGAGCTCCAGGCCAGCGGCGAGACTCGCGAGGGCGAGTGGGCTCGTGGTTTGGATCGAGAGGCCGCCGGGCCACTGGCCAGTGAGCGGCGCGGCCTGGGCCGTTCCATTGACCGTCGTCCGTGCGGAGTCGAACTGGACGCGGAGGAGCTCCGGCCCGAGCTCGGCGAACGCGGCGCCGTAGGCGTCGTAGAAGTAGCGGCCGAGGAGCGGTGGCGCGATCCCGGAAACGGTGGACCGGTCTTCGTAGATGGCAGCCACCGAGCCCATCTCGTCGCGCTGGAGGTTGTAGGTCTTCACGACCGGAGTCGCGGTCTGAAGCTCGGACTCCACTCGGACCTGGGGATGGTCGTCCAATCCGCCGGGACCATCCACGTACTGCTTTCGCCAGAGTGGCGCATCGTTCGGGCCGAGTCCCATCTCCGCGCGAAGCGACGCACCTTCCCAAACGAAGAGCCGCTTCTCTCGCACGGGGCGCAGGTCGTCGTTCGTGACGCCTTGCGGCAACGGCCCGCGATGCTCCCGAGTGAGAAGGCGGCCGTTGGCGTCGTACGCGTAGAGCACGAGATCCCCGGGCGCGCCCTTCTGCTCTGCCCGTGTGAGACGGCCTCGCCAGTCCCAGGTAAAACGGAATCCGGCGTCCTCGATGCGGCGGCCTTCGCCGTCGTAGGCGAACGTCACGAGGCCCGTGGGCGTCTGGCAGGTCGTGGGACGCCCCTCGGCTCCGCTCTCGCAGCTCGTCGCCCCTCTCGCCGAGTGCGTGAG
Source organism: Acidobacteriota bacterium (assembly GCA_016789625.1). Lineage (GTDB taxonomy): Bacteria > Acidobacteriota > Thermoanaerobaculia > UBA5066 > UBA5066 > JAEUQS01. Next base: position 2,144 of record JAEUQS010000135.1, read on the forward strand.
GCCCCGCAGCTCGTCGGCTCGGCCGTACTGGAGCGTCGTTGTTTGCATGGCGGGTAGAGCGGCGTTTCCGCTCCCGAGAGCCGTGGCTTGCAGACTGTTGAACGCATCGTGCGAGAAAGTGGCTCCGGCGCCCTGCGTCGCAGTGCCCGAGCTGCCCGCGCCGAGCTGAGCCGTCCGGCTCGTCTTGCGGTCCGACGCGGGCTCCCATGTCACCGAGAGCGCACCCGTTGGTGTTCCGCCCACCGTGGACGAAAGGCCCGTCAGCCGGCCGTTGAGCGGATCGAACGTCGCGTTCTGGCTCAGGGGGAGCACGCCCATCGTGCCCGATGAGACGAGCCGCCCGTCGCCGCCCCAGGCGTAGACGGCGCCCATAGCGGGGATCGGGACGCCCGGCGGACCCGTGGGCTGCGCCGAGGTGAGGCGGTCCAGCATGTCGTAAGCGCGAGTCACACCCGTGAAGCTGCCGGGCGCAACGGCCGTGCCGGCCGGAAGCGTGAGGGTCTTCGTGTTGCCGTAGACGTCATAGCTCCTCTCGAGCGCACCCTGTGGCGGGCTCGGGGCCAGGCGCTGAAGCAGTCCGGTGGTCTCGCGCGCCGGAAGGCCGCGCAGATCGAAATTCGAGAACGCCACGCCGGCGTCCTCACGCGGAGCGCCGGATCCCCACCGCATGTCTGTCGTGAGAACACGCGAAGCCCTGTCGTACGTCGTGACGTCGCCGCCGTCCACGTAGCTCGACCCGGGAGGCGGCACGAACCCGGGCTCGGGGACCGTTTCCACGAGGCGGTTCGCGCCGTCGTACCGGTACGTGACCGCGAGCGGCGGCGTTCCCGCGTCTCCCGTGAGCCGCGTGACGTGCCGGGTCAGCATGCCGTCTCCGGCGTACTCGAACCTCTCCACCCCGGACCCGGGGCGTTGCCTGGTCTTGAGCCGCTTTACCGAGTCGTAGCTCAGGCTCGTGATCTCGGGTCCCGCGTCCTTCGCTACTCGCTTCACCAGCGGGCGGCCACCGGCGTCGAAGCCGTAGAGCGTCGAGCTGGAGAGCGCGGGCCGGCCTTCGCGGAGAAGGAGCCCGCGGCCGTCGTACTGATAGGTCGTGCGCTCGACGCCGGTACCCTTCTCCGCCGTGAGGAGCCGCCCCGCTTCGTCGAACGTCATCGCTCGAACCGTGCCGTCGGGGAGCGTTTCCTCCACCGCGCGACCGGCCGCGTCCCGCACGCGGTAATGGTGCGTCGTGAAGAGCGACCCGTTGGGCATGAGCTCCTCGCGCTCGATGGCCATGGGCCACGGCACGCTCCCAAGGGGGCCGTTGTAGTTCGGCCGGTCGACATTGCCCGCCGCATCTCTCG
>JAEUQS010000146.1 GCA_016789625.1 Acidobacteriota bacterium
CTCGTGAAGCTCCTCGTCTCGCTCGCGTTCCTCGTGCCGAGCGACGTGAGCGTGTCGCTCAACCGCTTCCTTCCGAACGGGCAGCTCGCCGTGGAGCTCGCGCCCGCGCTCATCGCCGTGGGCTACATCCTGGGCTACCGGCAGTCGGGCGTGATCGTCTCGGGCGCGCTCATCTCGTCGCTCGTCCTCATTCCGCTCATCACGTTCTTCGGCTCGCAGCTCGCGGCGCCGCTCTACCCGGAAACGACGCTCCTCGTCTCGAAGATGTCCGTGGGCCAGATCTGGTCGAAGTACGTGCGCTACATCGGGGCGGGCTCGGTGGCCACGGCCGGCATCCTCACGGTGCTCAAGAACCTGCCCACGATGATCTCGGCGTTCACCGCAGTCGCGAAGGGCGTCTCGGCAGGCAAGGGCGACGGCGGACCGCGCCCCGAAACCGACCGCGATCTGCCGCCGGCGTTCGTGTTCGGCGGGGTGGCCATCGTCGTGCTCGCGGCCGCGTTCGGGCCCGGCATCCTCGCCGGCAACATGGGCCCGCTGCAGCGGGCGGTGTGCGCCGCGGGCGTAGGCGTCTTCGGCGTCCTCTTCGTGGCCGTCGCGGCCCGCATCGTGGGAATCGTGGGCGTCTCCTCGCAGCCCACCTCGGGCATCACGCTCGTCACGCTGCTCGGGGTCGCGTCGGTCTTCGCGGCGGCGGGCTGGGTCGACGCGGGCGCGCGCGCCGCGGTGCTCACCGTGGGCACCATCGTCGCGGTCGCGGCGTCGAAGGCCGGCGACATCTCGCAGGATCTGAAGACCGGCTACCTCGTGGGCGCGACGCCCGCGCGTCAGCAGCTCGGGCAGCTCATCGGGGCGTCGGTCGCGTGCTGGGCGGTGGCCGCCACCGTGCTCCTCCTGGGGCAGGCCTTCGAGTTCGGCTCCAAGGAGATTCCGGCGCCCCAGGCGACGCTCATGAAGACGATCATCGAGGGCGTTCTCTCGGGCGCGCTGCCGTGGGGCCTCGTGCTCTCGGGCGCGGGTCTTTCCGTCGGCGCGATGCTCATGGGTGTCTCGGGGCTCGCTTTCGCGATCGGCGTCTACCTCCCGCTGTCGTCGATGGCCGCGATCTTCGTGGGCGGCTGCGTGCGCGGGCTCGTGGAGAACGGGCGGGAGACGAAGAAGGGCGAGGGCGAGAGCGATCCCGGCGTCCTCGCGGCTTCGGGCCTCGTGGCGGGGGAGGGCCTCGCCGGAATCTCCGTCGCGGTGCTCGTGGTCACGAAGATCGCGCCGAAGTCGATGGATCCGCGTCTCGGCGGGCTCGCGGGCGAGCTCGGCACGGTGGCGCTGCTCCTCGCCGTCTGCGCGTTCCTCTATCTTTCGGCGAAGAGGAAGAAGGCCTGAAGCCTCAGCGGAACGAGCCGCTGACGTCGAGGATCACGTCCACGGTTCCGGCGCTCTGGTTGAAGACCTTGATACGGCGATCGTTGGTGCTCCCCGGCCACGTCTCGACGATTGCGTTGGATGCGAACGCGCGCCCAGGGTGAAAGCTCACCGTCCGGGTGACGGGAACCTCGAC
>JAEUQS010000186.1 GCA_016789625.1 Acidobacteriota bacterium
GGCGAGGTGCGTCTTGCCGACGCCCGTGGGCCCCACGAAGAGAAAGACGCCGAACGGCCGGCGGAGGTCCGAGAGGCCGGCCTTGATGAGACCCATCATGCGCACCACGACGCGCACGGCCTCCTGCTGGCCGAGCACGCGCGACGCGAAGTCGTCCTCGAGCGCGTCGAGGTGGAGCGGCAGCGCGGGGTCCACGAGGAGCGGCGGCACGCGGTGGAGGCGCGTGAAGCGCGCGCGCACGTCCGCGCCCTCGATGAGGCCCTTCGCGCCCGAGCCCGTGAGCACGCTGTCGAGGAGGTCGAGCGCCTTCCGCGGGAACGTGCCGCGCGGCAGGAAGCGGTGCGTGAGGTGCAAGGCTTCCTCGAGCGCGTCGGGGCTGAAGCGCCGGCCCGAGCGTTCCTCCTCGTGCCCGCGCCACTCCTCGAGGAGCGGCAGCATGCTCGAGAGGGAGACCTCCTGGAGCGGCAGCACGACGAACTGGGAGTCGAGCTCCGGCGTTCCCTCGAACAGGGCGGCGATGGTGGCGCGCGGGCCTTCGCCGAGGACGGGCGCGTTGAGGCGGTAGGCCAGCGTCTGGATCTGCGATTCGAGGTCGAAGCGGTACGCGAGGTGGAAGTCGCGGAAGAACGGGACGACCGAGCTCTTCTGCTCGACGAGCGCATGCAGCAGCTTCTGCATCTCGGGGCGCAGCGTGTCGGGGTCCTTGAGCATCGAGACGCGCTGGCGGAGCGAGAGCTGGAGGACGCGCTTTCCCGCGAGGGCGGTGGGACCGCGGCCGAGGTGTGTGCGGCGCGCGAGCTCGTGGACGAGAGCGGTCTTGCCCACGCCCGCGTCGCCGGTGACGACGAGGTGGCGGCCGGAATCGAGCACCTCGATGGCGCGAGAGACGGCGTCGTCGAGCTGGAACGCGGGGGCCAGCCGGCCGGCCGCGGCGTCGGCCGTGAGGTCGCGCTCGAGGAACGCGTCGATCACCTTCTCCGCGGAGTCTTCGTGCTTGCCCATGCTGACGGGCGGGCTACTTCTCGAGGTCCCCGTGCTCGGTGTACACGTTGGCCACGACGACGAAGCCGAGCCCCAGGGGGTTCTCGGCGACGTGCGTGGTCTTGCGCATCAGCGGCCGCGTGACGCGCAGCGTGATGACCTTGGCCTCGCTCTGGGGAACCGCGGCCTCGGAGTCGGGGGTGGTGGGCGAGACGCGGACGATCTGGTCGAAGTCGGGCGGGGCCGAGATGCGGTGCGCGAAGTACGCCTCGCGTTTCGTGCCGAAGAGGAGCCACTGGTCACGGGCCGCGGGCGCCTTCGCGTCGAGCTTGCGGAAGTGGAGGATCGTCTCGATGTTCACGGGAACGTCCTTGGCGATCACGGTGCCGCCGCGCTCGAAGTGGCCACGATAGAGCGTGCCCTTGAACGCCTTCTTCGCCGCGATCTGGTCGGGTAGCACGAACGTCTCGGGCTCGAACGTGTACAGGTCGGCTCCGTACTCGCCTTTGTCTTTCAGGTAGACGGCCTGGGCGTCCTTGCCGTTCGGAAGGAGGCCGAAGCGGACGGCGAGGATGACCTGGTAGTCGTGCGGCGTCTTGAAAAAGGGGAGGTGCGAGAGGTAGGTGCGCTCGGTTCCGAAGAGGACCATCCCGTGCGTGGAAGGGTGATCGGCTCGGGCCGCGGTGGTGCCGACGAGGAGGAGCGCGAGGCAGGCGAGGGCCGGAAAGCGAAACCGCATGGAGAGACTCTACTCCGGCGGCGCGGGAGTCGTTCGGGGCTCGTTCCCCCTCATCCCCGAAGCTTGACTCCCCGGCCGCAGCGGTGTTAGCTTCCCGCCCTCTCCGGGGCCGAAAGGCCTGCAAGTCGGGGCAAGCGTGGGGCTGTAGCTCAGTTGGGAGAGCGCCTGAATGGCATTCAGGAGGTCGACAGTTCGATCCTGTTCAGCTCCACCATATTTGTTCGCGGGGTTTCTCGATCCCCCGCACCCCCAGACCGAGAGAGTTTCGATCTCCAAATCCACCGGACGGGACACGTGTGTCCCTTGGCGCCCGCGCCCCTTCGCGCGCGGGGTATATGGTGGCGAGCTGGCCAGGCGGAAGGGATTTGGAGCATGAAGACATCGCGGACGTCGTGGCGGATGGTGCTCATCATCTCGGCGCTTGCCGCGACGGACCTGCGAGGTCAGGACGAATGGCGAGACGCGTACAAGGTCGGTGACCGCGTCGAGCTCCAGATCACCGGGGACCTCTGGCAGCAGTGCGTGGTGACCGAGAACTCCCCGAACTCGGTGATGAAGGGACGTTGCGAAGGACTCGTCGCGCCACCGCCTTCGACGTATCGCCGCGCCGGCGGCGTCTACATCCTCAGCAAGAGCGACACGCGCAAGGCCGGCCGGCAGAGCGCGGGCGGTGCCCCGATCGTCACGAAGCCCGCGCCGACGGCGACGTCTCGCGGTCCCGGCGGCGGTCCGGACTCGTCGCGCGGCTCCGCCTTCGCGGTGGGCGACGAGGTCGAGATCGAGGCCAGCAAGCACTGGGTTCCCTGCGTGGTGAGCGAGAACCAGCCGCCCTCGGTCATGCGGGTCCGCTGCTCGGCCTACCCGGCGCTCAGCCGCGTTGCCGGTGAGTACACCGTAGACCGGGACAACCCGGCTGCCGTCCGCCGCGCGACCGGACGGATCGGCCTGCAGCCGACGGCGCCCCCGACTCCGCGTGTGGTGCCGGGCCCCGCTGGCCTGCGCGTGGGCGAGTACGCGTGCTACGGGTCGGGCGGGCGCATTCTCTTCGGCTTCAAGGTGCTCGCCGGAAACCGCTACGCCGATCTCGAGGGCTCCGGGTCGGGCTCCTTCTCCGTCTCCGGCACGAGCGTGACGTTCCGCGGCGGGTCGCTCGGCGGACAGGTCGGCCGGGACCTCCGCGGCCACAGCTTCACCCTCGCCAGCAAGGCGGAGTGCGAGCCGTACTGAACCTCGCCCGCGCGTCCATAATTGCGGGCGGAGTGCAGCGATGACCACCGCGACGAAGCCCCGTGTGACTCCCGAGCAGTACCTGGAGATCGAGCGAGCTGCATCCGTTCGGAGCGAGTTCTGGAACGGGGACCTGTTTGCGCTCGCCGGAGCCAGCGTGACCCACGGTGTGATCACGGGGAACATCCTGGCCGGGCTTCACGTGCGTCTCCGCGACAAACCCTGCCGCGTCTTCCCGTCCGACCTGAAGGTCCTCGTCGCTCCGACAGGGCTCTTCGCATACCCGGATGTGGTGGTCGTGTGCGGTAAGCCCGAGTACCTGGACGGGGCCCGGGACGTCGTGAAGAACCCGGTTCTCGTGGTGGAGGTTCTCTCGCCTTCGACCGAGGCGTGGGATCGCGGTGGCAAGTTCGCCCACTACCGGCAGCTCCCGACTCTCCGAGACGTGCTCTTCGTCGCCCAGGACGAGATCCGGGTGGAGCAGTACACGCGGCAGGACGGCGGGACCTGGCTCCTCACGGAGACGCTGTCGCTCGACGGAGTCGTGCAGGTCGCGTCTCTCGATTGCACGCTCCCCGTCTCCGAGATCTACGCCAAGCTCGACGGGCTCGCCTGATCCGGGAAGCCGCTAGTCGCAGCGAAGCGCGCGGAGCGGATCGATGCGGAGCGCGCGCCAGGCCGGCACTACGCTGGCCAGGAGGACGACGGCGGCGAGGACGAGCGCGGCGCCCGTGAGCGCGATCGGGTCGGTCGCGCGGACTCCGAAGAGGAGGCTCGACACGAGCCGCCCCGCGACGAGCGCGGCAGCCCCTCCCGCCAGGATTCCCGCGCCACCGAGCAACGCCGACTGGCGCAGCACGAGCGCGAGGACCTGCGCCGGCCGCGCGCCGATGGCGACCCGGATGCCGATCTCGCGCGTGCGCTGCCCGACCGTGAACGCCACGAGGCCGTAGAGCCCGACGCTCGAGAGGACGAGCCCGAGCAGTCCCAGCGCCGACGTCACCGTTCCCGCCATCCGCTGGGGCAGGAACGACACGGCGATGAAGTCCGAGAGGAGCATCGGATCCTGGAACGGGAGGTCGGGGTCGAGGCCGCGCACGAGATCCCGCAGCGGCGCCGCCGGGTTCGCGCCAGTCTCCGTGCGAAGCAGCAGCGTCATGCGCCGGCTGGGGTTCTGTGCGAGCGGAACCGTGACGTACGGGCGCGGCTCTTCCATCAGGCTCTTGTACTTCCCGGCCCTCGCGACTCCGATCACCTCCACGGCCTGACTCTCCACGAGGAAGCGCCGCCCGAGGGCGCTCTCTCCGGGCCAGAAGCGCGAGGCGAACGTCTCGTTGACGATGGCCACCCGCGGAGCGGACGCGTCGTCCGTGAGGCGGAAGTCGCGGCCCGAGAGAAGCGGGATGCGGAGCGTCGCGAAGGAGCCGGGTGAGGCCGTGCCCAGAAAGACCTCGAAGCCCTCGCGGGTCGGGGCCGTGAGCCCTTCCACCTCGACCCGACCCGTTCTCGGGCCGAACCCGCCGAGGGGAACGC
>JAEUQS010000218.1 GCA_016789625.1 Acidobacteriota bacterium
GAGGCCGCAGACGACGGCCTCCTCCCGGCACACCATGCGCGCCGAGACCCGCGCCGAAGGGCCGAAGACGGCCAGGGACGTGATGTCCTCCCCGTCCTCGGCGAAGGCGCGCGAGAGGAGGTCGTCGAGAGCGTCGAGGAGTTCGCGGGAAAGCCGCACGGCTCGCGATTGTACGGTGCGCGCCGCGGAACCGGACCTCGGGACGGCGCGTCGCGGTGGCGTATCGCGGCGGCGCTCGCCGTGCGACGTTCATCGGTGTGGAGCGGACGGCGAGACGATTCGTCCCGCCTGAGACAGGCTTCGTCCCCCACCTCCGGCCAGAGCGGCCGGCGAGGGCCATAATGCAGGCCCACCAAAGCGCGGCCCCGCTCCGGGGCCGTTCCCCGTCGAGTCCATTTCCGCGGCAGCCGTCCCCGTTCTGCCGCGCAACTTCCCGAGGAAAAGGAGCCCATCTGGTGAGAGGAACCCTACCCCTTCGAACCGCCGCGCTCGCGGCCGCCTTCGCGTGCCTCACAGCCCCCGCCGTCCGCGCGGAAGAGGGAATGTGGATGCCGCAGCAGATCCCCGATCTGGAAAAGAAGCTCAAGGACATGGGCTTCACCGGCGACGCCAACGCCTTCGCCGACCTCACCGGCTACCCGATGGGCGCCGTCGTGTCCCTCGGCGGCTGCAGCGCCTCGTTCGTCTCGCCCGACGCGCTCATCGTGACGAACCACCACTGCGTACAGGGCGCCCTCCAGTTCAACAGCAAGCCCGAGAAGAACCTCCTCAAGGACGGCTTCCTCGCCCGCACGAAGGAAGAGGAGCTCTCCAACGGCCCCGGCTCCCGGGTCTTCGTGACGACGGCCGTCAACGAGGTCACCAAGGAGATCACGGGCGGCATCGACTCCTCGATGCCCGACCGCCAGCGGTATGACCTCATCGACAAGCGGGTCAAGGAGCGCACGGCCCAGTGCGAGAAGACGGGGCTTCGCTGCCGCGTGGCGTCGTTCTTCGGCGGGCTCAAGTACTTCGAGCTCGCGCAGATGGAGATCCAGGACGTCCGGCTCGTCTACGCGCCCGACGCCGGCATCGGTGTCTTCGGGGGCGAGACCGACAACTGGCAGTGGCCGCGCCACACGGGGGACTTCTCGTTCTACCGCGCCTACGTGAGCAAGGACGGCAAGGCCGTTCCGTACTCGAAGGACAACGTCCCCTACAAGCCCAAGCACTACCTCAAGGTCTCGCCCCAGGGCGCGAACCCCGGTGACCTCGTGTTCGTGGCGGGCTACCCGGGCCGCACCGAGCGCCACCAGACCTACCAGGAAGTGAAGAGCACCACCGAGTGGGCCTACCCGCTCGTGATCCGCCGCTACACCGACTACCTCGCCATCCTCGACGAGGTCTCCAAGGGGAGCCCCGAGACCGCCATCCGCGTGAACAGCAAGGTGCGGGGCTACGGGAACTCCCTCACGAACCGCAAAGGCATGCTCCAGGGCCTCGTGAAGGGCGGCATCCTCCAGAAGAAGGAGCAGTCCGACCGGGAGCTCCGCGCGTGGATCGACGCGGACGCCGCGCGGAAGAAAGCCTACGGTAGCGTCCTTCCCGAGCTGGACCGCATGGAGGCCGAGGACGTCCTCACCCGCGATCGGGACTCCGCCTTCGGCGCGCTCTACCAGGTTTCCGGGTACCTCTCGACGGCCGATCAGCTCTACCGGCTCTCGCTCGAGCGCACCAAGAAGGACCTCGACCGGGAGCCCGAGTTCCAGGAGCGCAACTGGACGCGCCTCAAGGAAGCGGCGGACCGCGCGCAGCGCTCGTACGACCGCAAGGCCGACCGCGCGCTCATGCGCTACGTGATGATGGACGTCGCCAAGCTCCCGGCCACCCAGCGCGTCGCGGGCCTCGACAAGGCGTTCGGGCTCTCGGCCGGCATGGACGACAAGGCCGCCGCGGCCGCGATCGACGCGAAGCTGGAAGCCCTCTTCAGCACGACGAAGATCGACGACAAGGAATTCCGGCTCGGCCTCTTCGACAAGAAGACGGCCGACATCCTGGCCACCAGGGAGCCCTTCGTCGAGCTCGCCGCCGCCCTTCACCCGTTCGGCGAGGAGCAGCGCGAGAAGCGGAAGGCTCAGGCCGGCGCCGCGCAGCGCCTCCGCCCGCTCTACATGAAGGCGCTCCTCGAGAAGAGCGGCGGCCTCGTGGCGCCCGACGCGAACTCCACGCTCCGGGTGACGTTCGGCCGCGTCCAGGGCGTCACGCCCCGCGACGGCATGATCTACACGGCGCAGACGACGATGCAGGGCATCGTCGAGAAGGCGACCGGCACGGGCGACTTCAACGCCCCGAAGAAGGAGCTCGATGCCATCGCCGCGCTCAAGAGCGGCAAGAAGCCGAGCATGTTCGCCGATCCGCGGCTCGGCGACGTCCCGGTCAACTACCTGTCCAGCGTGGACACCACGGGCGGAAACTCGGGCTCGGCCACGATCAACGCCAAGGGCGAGCTCGTGGGGCTGCTCTTCGACGGCACCTTCGACACCATCGCGTCGGACTTCCTGTACGACCCGGTGAAGACGCGCTCCATCCACGTCGACAGCCGCTACATGCTCTGGGTCATGACCGAGGTCGACGGCGCCACGAACCTGCTCGACGAGATGGGCATCACGAGCAAGGTCAATCAGCCGAAGATGTAGTCCTCCCGAAAAGGGCGGACACTGACGGGGGAATCCGGCGACGGGTTCCCCCGTTTTCTTTTTGAGGGAGGCTCCACCTTGACGGTTCTTCTCTGGGTTCTCGCGGCCTGTCTCGTGCTCCTCGGGCTCGCGGGCACGATCCTGCCCGCCCTGCCCGGCGCGCCGCTCGTTTTCGCCGGACTCCTCCTCGCGGCCTGGATCGACGGCTTCCAGAAGGTGGGGATCTTCCCGCTCGTGATCCTGGGCCTCCTCACCGTGCTCACGCTCGTGGTCGACGTCGTCGCGACGGCCCTCGGAGCGAAGAAGGTCGGGGCCTCCAGGAGCGCGATCGTGGGCTCGGCGATCGGAACGGTCGTCGGGCTGTTCTTCGGGATCCCGGGCCTCCTCCTCGGGCCGTTCGTGGGCGCGCTCCTCGGCGAGTACTCGGCGCGAAAGAACTGGGAGCAGGCGGGCAAGGCCGGGCTCGGAACCTGGCTCGGCATCGTGCTCGGAACGGCCGTGAAGCTGTCGGTCCTCTTCTTCATGCTCGGGCTCTTCGCGCTCGCGTACGTCTTCTGAGCGGTGAGATCCCGGCCGGTCGCGACACTTTTCCGGGATGCGGCGGATCCTGCTCGGTTTGCTTCTCCTTCTCCGCTTCCCCGCCGGGGCAGACCTCCTCGCCGATGCCGGGCGGCCGCACGCGGTCGGTGAGGTGAAGGGCACGCTCTCGTGGGGGCTTCCCCTCCGCGAGGGGACCCGGCCGGACGAGACCACGGCGGTGCTCTTCGAAGGCGGAGCCGCGGGCCTCCGCTGGGAGCTCCCGAAAGAGACGCCGATCCGGGCGATCGCGCTCATGGCCGGCGGAGACGACACGTATCTCGTCGGCCTCTCGCGGGACGGACGCACGTGGAGCCTGGCTGCCCGGGCTCTGCCGGAAAAGGGAGCGGGCCTGAGGACGCGGTACGCGACGCTGCCCCCGGGGACGACGGCGCGCTTCCTGCGCGTCCACGCGCAGGGCGGCGACGGGCGGTACGCCGTGGCCCGGGTGAGCGCCACGGCGGAGGTGCCTGCGGTGTGGCCCCCGAAAATCCTGCGCGAGAACGGAGTCGAGCTGGATCCGGCGCTCGAGGCCTCCTGGAGGAGCTTCTCGCCGGGCCAGGCCGAGCGGCGCGTCGGCCTGGGGCTCGGGCTCCTCTGCGTGGGCGTGAGCCTCCTCGCCGCGCTGCTCTTCTACCGCGAGAGCGCGAACAGCAGCGCGAGGATCACGGCCACGAGCGCGCCGATCTTGATCCACGAGAACGGGGCGTGACCCGAGACCTTCCCCGTCGCGCCGTTCACGAGAAACCGATAGCTCTTTCCGCCGTACTGATACGCCGCGATCCACAGGGGAAAGAGCGCGCTCTTGTAGGCGATGCCCGAGAACGCGGTGCGCACGGCGAGACCGCGCTGCGTGTCCCCCGGCACGGCAGCCGCGCAGGCCGCGTGGATCTCGGCCCGCATCCGGGCGTCCGCTTCCTTCAGGGCTTCCGCAAGGTCGACGGCGTACTCCTCCGCGAGGAAGCCCGAGAGGTACTGCGCGTCGTAGGGCGTCAGGTTCTGCGTGGGGAAGGGCTCGATCTCCTGCGCGAGGCCCTTGTCGAGACCCCGTGAGGCCCCCACGGGCAGGTCGTCGAAGAATTTCTCGAGGAAGCCGCTCGCGGGCTCCCAGCGCACGCGCCGCTCCTCACGGAGCACGCGCTGGCCGTTCTGGATCGCCTCGACCTGAACGGAATAGTAATAGCCGGCCTCGGCCGTCCACGCGCTGTCCGTCGCGGCATCGAACGTCCAGAACGGGATGTACATGCCGAGGAGCTCGGCCACCGAGGATTTTTTCGCGAGATCGTTCGGGCGGAACCAGAGGCCGGAGATCCACTCCCGGAACTTTGCCGTCGCGCTGTTGCGGTCCACGGCGAACGGCACGACCCCCTCGGGCCTCACGAGGGTTTCGTCGGGTGGCGCCTCGACCACCGACGGCGCTCCGCAGAACGCGCACTTGCTGGCCGCGATCGCAGGGGGCAGGGAGGTCTTCGTGCCGCACGTGCGGCAGGAGAAGACCTTCCTCTCGATGCCCCAGCCGACGCTCTTCTTCTGAGCGAGGCCCTCCTCGATCGGGCGCTCGACGACCGTCTCGGCCGTCTTCGGCCGCTCCTGCACGGTGCCGCAGAACGGGCACTTCGGGGCCGCGGCCGTGGCGCTCCACTCGACGTCGGCGCCGCAGCCCGAGCATGGAAACCGGCGGACCTTGGCGGCCAAGGGAGGAGGAGCGCTGCCCGCCCCCTAGGCCCGGGCAGCCAAAGAGCCAGGGGTCACCGCCCCGGCGGCGGCGGGGGCCGGGGCGGCAAGGTAGATACGCCCCCCCAGAGCTCGTCCAA
>JAEUQS010000229.1 GCA_016789625.1 Acidobacteriota bacterium
CGGGGACGATGGCCGTCGAGATCCCGCTCTGGGAGGCGGTGCTGGCCGTGGCGCACGACCCCGCGAGCGCCGAGGCCCGTCAGCTCCTCGCGACGCTCGCGGCCTCTTCGGGCTACCGGGTCGAGCGGCTGCCCGCGAACCCTCATGCAAGCGACGCCGCGAACCGCCTCCGGGAGGATCCGGACGACGTCGCCGCACTGCTGCGTCTCGCGAAAGCAGCGCGAATCGACCGGGATTTCCTCCGGATGATGCGGCTGTTCCACCGGCTGCGCGAGATTCCCGTGGGGGATCCGTACCTGGAGGGGCAGATCGCGAGCCTGGTGGCGAGGGACCGCCCCCCGTCGCAGCCGAGGGTTACGGCAGTGCCCGGGGTACCCGCAGGGCCCGCAGCGCCCGCGCCGCGGGACGCCCCGACGGTGCAGAGTCCGCCGGCGGTCGCTCCGAGGTCCACCGTGAAGCCGGGACCGTCGAAATCCCGACCGGGACCCGTGGCCCTCGACGTGGCTCGGCAGGCCGTGACCATTCTCGTGGCGACGCCTCATCTCGTGGCGGCCACGTTGATCGGCCTCGCCCTGCTGATCGCCGGACTGACCAGGCTCTTCTGAGGATCAGCCGCCGCGAACCCGACGGACGAGATCGGCCGTGACCGCCGCCAGCACGAGGATCCCCAGGATCACGTAGTTGCGACCGGTGGCGCGGCTGGCGTCGTGAACCGTGAACGACCGCAGGCGGGCGCGCAGCTCGTCCTCCGAGAGGAGCGCGTCTCCGGCCGAGGCGCATTCCAGCCCGTACGTCCTGCCGCTCCAGGGGATGACTGCCCACAGGATGCGGCTCGACACGTCTTCCTCGCGCGTCGACGTGGCGGGTTTCCGCTGCGTCTCGATCCAGTAGACGGCAGGGCGGCCCTCCACCTCGAGCCTCCCGGCGGGCCCCACCTCGCCATGCCTCCCGTAGCTCTGCGCGTAGGCCTCGCGCGCCTCCTCGGCCTCTCGCAGCGTCGCCTCCCCTTCGTACTCGACGATCAGGACGCTCTGGCCGCCCGTGCTCCGCGGCTCCTCCCAGTAGGTGATCTGACGAACCTGCGGGCGGTTGCGCAGGGGAGTCCGCGCCGAGCTCATCCCCGTGGTGTACGCGAGACCGGGGGGTTCCTCCCGGAGCTGAGGACCGTCGTGGATCGGCCCGCACGCCGCTGCCGCGAGCACGAGAAGAAGGGCTGTCGCTCGGGATCTCAACCCCCGGAAGCTGGACCTTCCGGCGAGGTTCGTCAACCGGGCTCACCTCGGTTGGTTCATCATGGGGAGGCGTGAAGGAACGCCGATTCTCGGCCGCGCTGCGGCTCTCGTCGACCTGTCCGGAATGCGGGGGCGGCATCTCGCTGCGAGAGATCTCGAGCGCCTTCCGGTGCCCGTTCTGCGAGGCCGCGCTGCTCGCGTTGCACGACGCGCCCCGCACGGCTGCCGTACCGTTCCTGGTCCCCGTGGAGACCGCGGAGGCTCGTCTGCCGGGTCTGGAAGGAGATCTCACGCCGATCTTCATTCCCTACGAGGAGGCCTCCTTCCGGCTCTTCGAGCTGGGCTTCGGTCCCGCCGACGGCGGAGGGTCGAACGCCATCCGTCTGGGGGTGCAGCGCGCCGACCTCCAGGCAGCGGGGGTTTCGCTCTCGGTCCGTCTGCCGGAGCGAGCACGATCCACCTGGATCGCGTCCGTGAAGCCCTTCAATCCCGGAAAGGCGAGCGGCGCGCTGGTGGTCGCCTCGGATTCCGGTGGAGCGTTCGAGAGCCTCAGGTCCCGCCTTCTCTCGGAGAGCATCGTGAGGGGAGTCGTTCCGCTCACGCGGGCGACACGCGTGACGCTCCTGTCTCGCA
>JAEUQS010000039.1 GCA_016789625.1 Acidobacteriota bacterium
GCCCGGGAGACGGGCGGCCGATTCCTGGACCTCGTGGACGCGTTTCCGGAGAGCGCGTTCCTGGATCACTGTCATCTCACGGGCGAGGGGAATGCCCGCCTTGCCGCCGCGCTCGTCGACGGGCTGGCCGGGGCCGGACGATGACCGGCTCGCGAGCCTTTCGCCGCGGGCTCCTCCTCGGCGCCCTGGCCTTCTGCGCCCTCGCCCTGATCCTCGTTCTCTCCGGCGACCTGTCGTCCTCGGGCTTCATCTACGTGGACTTCTGAGCGCGTGATCTTCAACACGAGCTGGTTCCTCGTCTTCTTTCCCTGCGCGTTCCTGCTCCTCGTGGCGCTGCCGTTCGCGAAGCTCCGGTTCCTCGTGCTCCTCGCGCTCAGCGCGGTGTTCCACTGGCATTTCGCCGGGCCCGCCGGCATCGCGCCGGTCTTCGCGATGGGCGTCGCGACCTACACGGGCGGACTCCTCATCGGCCGCGCGGAGGGCCGCGCCCGGCGTCGGCTCTTCTTCGCTTTCCTCCTCGTGCCCGTGCTGGGCCTCCTGTTCTACAAGTACCAGGCGCTGCTTCTCGGAACGCTCGGGGCTCTCGTGGGCGGCGGGCTCGGGGAGCGCCTGGCCGCCGTTTCGCCACCGGCTCTCCCGCTCGCGATCTCGTTCTTCACGTTCGAGTTCGTGCACTACCTCACCGACGTCTACACGGGCAGCGCCCCGCTGCGCGACCCGCTGCGGTTCGCGCTCTTCTCGATCTACTTCCCGTCGATCGTCTCGGGCCCGATCAAGCGCTTCCAGCCGTTTCTCGCGCAGCTCGACGGCGGGCTGCGCCGGCCCCGGCTGGAGGACGTCGTCCCGGGAGCGGGCCAGGCCCTGCTGGGCTTCTTCAAGAAGCTCGTGGTGGCCGACGCGGCCACAGAGGCGCTGGCGCTCGTCGAGGCCGCGCCGCCGTCCCGCCTGTCGGTGCTCGTGATCCTGGCCCTTCTGTCGGTGAGGATCCTGTTCGATTTCAGCGGCTACAGTGACATCGCGATCGGGCTGTCGCGCATGCTCGGTCTCGAGCTGCCGCAGAATTTCCGCATGCCGTATGCCGCCCGCAACATCGCCGAATTCTGGCAGCGCTGGCACATCTCGCTGTCCACCTGGATTCGCGACTACGTGTACATCCCCCTGGGAGGCGGCCGGGCCGGGACCCCGCGGAAGATCCTGAACCTCGCGGCCACGATGTTCCTCTGTGGACTGTGGCACGGCCCGGCGTGGCATTTCGGCGTCTGGGGTCTGTACCACGGCCTGGGGCTCGGGATCCACGCACTGTGGGAGTCGAGCGGCGCCGCGGCGCGGGCGGCCCGTCTGCCGCTCGCCACGCCGCTCGCCCATATACTCACCCTATGCTTCGTCGCCTACGGATGGCTGCTCTTCTTTCACCCCCTGGCCCAGGTCGCCCGCTTCACGCGCGTCCTCTGGTCGGGCTCCTGACGGCCGTCCTCCTCGTCGCGTTCCAGGCCTCCGCCGCGGCCGAGGCCCCGGCCGGAGAGGCCGTGGTGACGCGCAAGGCGGGCTATGTGCACGTCCTCTGGGACGCCGCCGAAGCGACGAAGGGCGGGAAGACCGTCGTCCGCGGGGCGCTCCTCGCGTCTGCCGCGCGGCTCGCCCTCGCGCGGCTCACGGAGGCCGATCCCGACGACGTGCGCATCGACATCGTCGTCGTGCACGTGAAGGACGGCTACGGAAAGCCGAAGTGGGACAGCCTCACCCGCGTCGCGAAGCTGCAGGCGAAGAAGACGCGCCTCCTCCCCTGGGCGGCCGGGAGCCCTCCGGCGGCGGAGGCGCCCGAGTCGCTCTTCGGGAAGGTCGAGTGGTATTGAGAGCCCGGGCGCTTTCCGTCCTCGCGACCGCGGCGCTCGCATCGTTCCCGTCTCTCGAAGCGGTTCGTCCGGTCTCGCATTACCACGACCTCGTCGCCGGCGGCTTCGACGCCTCCTTTCGCGACGGCCCTTTCCCGCGGGCCCGCTTCTCGAGCCCCACGGGTCTCGCCTTCTCCCGCGACGGCCGGGTGCTCTACGTCGCCGACACGGGCAACCACCGGATCCGGGCCGTGCTCCTCGACGAGGGGAACCGCGTCGAGACGCTGGCGGGAACGGGCGAGCGGGCCTCCCGCGACGGAGCCTCGACGGGCGCGGCGTTCGACTCCCCTCTCCTTCTCGCGATGCTGAGCGGAGACCGGCTCCTGGTGGTCGAGGCCGGGAGCCGGCTGCGCGTCGTCGACCTCGCGCGAAAGACCGTCTTCACCCCGAAGCTCGAGGGGCTGGAGATGCGCGGTCTCTTCTCCGTGGCTCCGGGAGCCGATCCGCGGACGCTCCTCGCTGCCAGCCCCGAGCAGGGGGCGCTGTTCCGCATCGACACCGAGACGTTCGAGGTGACGGCGCTGCCGGCCCTCGAAGTGCTCGAGCCAACGGCGCTCACCGTCTGCGACGGGCAGCCCGTGCTGGCCGATCCCGGGCGGGAACGCGTGGTGTCTCTCGACGCCTCGGGCTCCGTCACCGAGATCGCGCGCATCTCGGAGGTGCGGGCCCTGGCCTGCCCGGCGGGACGACTCTACGCACTGGTGGTCGACCGCAAGGCCCCGCTCGTCGTCCTCGCGCCCGAGCGGGGAGACGCGACGCCGAGGTCGGTCTGGGGAGGGATGCTCGGCAACGAGACGGAACAGATCCCGGGGCTCTTCGCGGACGCCGCCCGCCCGTCGGGTCTCGTGGCCGATCCCCGCGAGGACGGCCGGCTCCTGACTTCGTCTCCCCAGAGGAACATCGTCGTGAGCGTTCGGGACTACGGCTTCGCCTCCGGGTGGAAGTCGACCGGGGTCCAGAGCACCGGCCTCCTCGATTTCGCGTACCCGCTGCGAAAGCCGCCGCACACCGTGCGCCTGCTCGTCGCGGGGGATTCCCGGTCGTACTCGACGACGGCGCCCGACGTCGCCCGCTGGGGCGGCACGAACCGGATGGAGACGCTGCCGAAGCGCCTCGAGATGTTCCTGAACGCCGAGTCGGCGCTCGCGTCCGGGGAGGAGACGCGTTTCCAGGTGCTCACGAAGGGCTGGGCGAGCGGCGAGCCTCTCTTCCTGTGGCCTGCGGCCGACCTCCCGCCGCTCGCGCTCGCCTACGACGTGGACCGCGCCTTCGTGCTCGTGGGGCCCGAGACCGCGAACGGCTTCAGGGTCTGGTTCGAGAGACCCCTCGACGCAGACGGCCTGCCCTCCCGTGCGACCGACGGCGAGTTCCTGCTGCGCGCTCCCCGCGGGAAGATCCAGAAGGGCCGGCCCGAGCGGTTCTTCGCCGCCTGCTCCGCCTCGGGCCTCGTGAAGGTCCAGCCGTCGGCGCTCGTCTTCGCCGACGTGGAGCGGCTCGCGAAGGACGCTGCCGTCAGACCTCAGCTCGTCGAGCTGCTGGGAGAACCGCTCGCGCTGCTTTCGCGAAGGCTCGCTTCCGCAGGGAGAGGCTTCACGCTCGTCTACCTGCCGGGAGGGGCGCTCCTGAGGGACGATTCGGCCCGGGATCTCTGGACGGAGGTCGCGTCGCGCTACGGGCTTTCGTTCCTCGACCTTTCCGGCGAGATGGCCGTGTTCCGCGCGAGCTTCGGGCCGCTCTCGGAGATCAAGGACTACGACCACTTTTCGAGCGATGGAAACACGCTGTTGGGCTGGCTCCTCGCCCGTTCCTTCGCCAGGGCCGGGCTCCTTTCGGCCAGGGCGGGCGCCGATCCGGTTTCCGCGGCGCATCCGCGACCTTAGAATCCACGGGTTGGCGTGAAAAGTCTGGCCGGTGTCCTCTGCGGCCTTTTCGCGCTCCTCGCCGGCGCTCCGCTTGCCCTGGGGGCAGAGACCTCCGGCGTCGAGCTCTACGAAGGGCTCACGGTGGTGCGGCCGCTGCCGGCCGCGGTGCTGCAGGATCGCGCGGGCGCGCTGAGCGTCGACGACGCGTTCGCCAAGAGCGACCTCTTCCGCCCTCTCGACGCGGACTTCCGCCTCAGCCCGGACATCAACGTCTACTGGCTGCGCGTCAACGTGGTCGCGTCGCACGTCCCGGAGGCCGGCTGGCTCTTCCTCGCGGGCCGGGACTGGGACTCGGTGCAGGTCTTCCTGCCCCAGGGCCGCACCTTCCGCGCCGTGAGGTCGGGCAGCTCGGTGAGGACCGTCGAGCGCGATCTCGTGTCCGACGAGCTGGCGTTCTGGCTGCCCCTCACGCAGGGCCGCGAGCTGACGTTCTTCGTGCGCTACGAAGGCGTGATGACGGGGTACCACGCGCCCACGGCCATCGCTCCGGCCCTCGAGTCGGGCGCCTCTTTCCTCGCGCGCGAGAGGGCGGTCCAGTACGCGCAGGGGGCCTATGCCGGTCTCCTCGTGGCGATGCTCGCCTACAACCTCTTCCTGCTCATCGGAACGCGGGACCGCACGTACGCCTACTACGTCCTCTACACGCTCTTCTTCGGGCTCATCTGGGTGAGCCGGGCCGGCCAGGGCTGGGAATACCTGTGGTTCTTCTCGTACCCCTTCGAGAAGGTCTCGTCGTTCGTCTTCATCATCCTGGCGATCGTGTTCGGCGTGCTCTTCGGACGCCGCTATCTCAAGACCCAGCAGCACGCGCCCCAGTTCCACACGTTCTTCGGAGGGGTCGCGGCGGCGGCCGTCGTCTGTGGCGTGATCGGCTTCCTGGGCTTCTGGGGTCCCGCGCAGACGCTCCTCGCGCTCACCGCCCTCGTGGCGTCGATCGCGTCGCTCGCGGGAGGCGCCATCGTCTACTCCAGGGGCTTCGCGCCGGCGCGGTGGTTCCTCGTCGCCTGGGGTGCCCTGGTCGTCGCGAACGTCGCCTACATCCTCGCGTTCTTCGGCATTCTGCCCGTCAACTTCCTCACGAGGTACGGGCCGCAGATCGGCTCGGCGCTCGACATGCTGCTCCTCGCGTTCGGCCTCGCGGACCGCATCAACCTCGCCGAGAGGGAGAAGGCCATCGCGCAGGTTGCGGTGAGCAAGGGCCTCGAGCGCGAGGTGAAGCAGCGCACGGCGGACCTCGAGCTCGAGAAGCGGAAGGCCGAGGAGGCCCGGGCGCTCGCCGAGGCCGCGAACCGCGCGAAGAGCAACTTCCTCGCCGCGATGAGCCACGAGCTCCGCACACCCCTCAACGCGATCATCGGGTACGCCGAGATCCTCAAGGAGGAGGCCGTCGAGATCGGCGAGAGCGGCCTCGTCACCGACATCGAGCGCATCCGCACCGCGGGCCGGCATCTCCTCGGCCTCATCAACGGAGTCCTCGATCTCTCCAAGATCGAGGCGGGCAAGATGGAGCTCGAGGTCCAGACGTTCA
>JAEUQS010000253.1 GCA_016789625.1 Acidobacteriota bacterium
GGGCTCGAGGCCTTTTCGCTCCTGACCGAGAGTGGCCTCGAGAGCTGGAGGGTCCCTGTACCGTCCGGGCCTCCCACGACAACGGAGTACCTGTTCTTCGCCCGGGACGCCGGCGATCTCGTTCTCGTTACCTCGAGCCCCGACGGGATGACGCTGATCGTCATGAACCCGGAGACGGGTGCCCGCCTCTCGGGTCCGGTGACTCTTCCTCGCGCCACGCTGCCCGCGGATGCGTTTCGAGTGGTCGTGGAGCAGGGTGGCGATGGGTCCCTTGCGGTTGCGGCCGAGTTCCAGGTTCCGGCCGGCGGTCTGCTGATGGACGTCGGGCTCTGGCGTGTCTCGCGGCAGGGCAACGTGCTGTGGGGGCCCGTCGTGTATGCCTCGCCTTCGGGACCGAGATCGAGCGACCGGGTGGGTGGCCTCGCGATGGATCCCGCCGGAGAGGTCTTCTTCTCGGGGTATCGAGGGGCGGACTCCGTGGCGAGCGGTCCGACCTCGCGGGGGTTCCTCACGAGATTCGCTGCGGACGGGCACGTACGTTGGGAGGTTCCCCGGAGCGGTGAGGAGGCCAAGGCCTACCAGTACTTCGGCCTCCATCCCGACGGGCCGGAAGCGCTCGATGTCGTCGCTTCGGGTGCGATCGACGACGCGGCCATGCGCGTCTTCCGGTTCTCGGCGTTCGATGGCTCGCAGCTCCGTCCCCGCCTCTTCGTAGACGGACGGATGACCGACACCCCGGGAACCCTCGCCTTCCATGCGGACTCCGATCGCGTGAGGGTCGCCGCGCTGGGCCGCGAGCTGCGCCGCTTCGACCTCGCGACCGAGAGCGGTGCGCCGGAATCGGCGACGGCCCGATCCCGGCACGGGTACGGCTCCAGCGTCCTCGACGTCGCGTCGTCCGGCGGAACGGTCGTCGCGGAGGAAGGCACACTCTGGTTTCAGGAGACGCCGCTCACCCTTCGCTGGAAGCGCTCCCTTTCGACTTTTCCCTTCGCCGTGCCGAGATCGGTCCTGGCCATGGGTGCTCAGGTCGTGGTCCTGTCCAGTGACAGCGGGCGTACCTGTGGCCTCGATGGCTATTCCGCGGAGACGGGCGACAGGCTCTGGGGACCCGTGACGTTCCCCTCGACGGAGGCGAAGGTCGAGCGGCTGGCGGGGGGAGACGTGGTCCTCGCGCTCGCGAATGGGCCGGGGCAAAGGCGTCTGCTGCGGCTCCGGTCCGACACCGGATTCGTCGTCTGGGACCAAACGACGGATCCGGGGACCGTATCCCCCTCTCTTGCCGGCGTCTCGACCGACGCGTTCGGGGTCTCCGTTCTCTGGCGAACGGCCACAGGCGGCTCGCTCGAGCGCCGATTCGCGACGAGCGGTCAGCTCGTGTCCGCCGCCGTTTCGATTGCAGCGGGGGCATCGACGCTCGTCGCGAGCCTCCCCGGCTCCACGTACGTGGCGGACCTTCCTGGGTACGGGGGCCTGGGCTTCCTGCGGCGCATCGACGACGGGAGCGCCACAGTGGTGTGGAACACGCCCCTCTCCTTGGCCGGCGCGGTAACGGGATTCGGCCTTCTCGCGGACGCGACGAATGTGTATCTCCACTACCGCACGGCGACGCTCTCATCGCCCGTGACCGCGGATTCCCTGGTCGAGACCTTTCGCGCGGCTGACGGTACGAGGCGCGTCCCGCCGATCCGGGTCGGTCGGAGGGGATCCGGCCGGATGGTGCTGGTACCCGGATCCGGGCTCCTTGTCGCCGTCTCCGAGACCGGCGAAGTGGTCGTGAGCCGCATCGATGAGGCCCTCGCGTTCGGGCCCGGGGACGGGGTCCTTCCGGCTGTCGATTGCGGCGTCCCGCTCGACCTCGACCTGGAGCTGCGGAACGGGGAGGGCGGGGAAACGTGGTCCTTTGCGTCGCCGGTTGCCGAGCGCCCGCCCGGACTCTCTCTGACTTCCTCGGGCCACCTCGTGGGCACACCCCGCGCGGGCTTCTACGTCTTCCGCGTTCGCGTCTCCGGGCCGCAGGGCTCTCTTGAGCGAACCCTCAGCCTCCATGTCCGGTCCGCGAGCCGTCCGCTGGCCGTGACGCGCGGCTCGACCTCGGAGGTGTGCCCGGGCACGGCGGTGCTCCTCACGGCGCCTCCGGGCTTCGCGTCGTACGAGTGGTCGACGGGCGAGACCGGGGAAACGATATCGGTTTCCCCCCGGACGTCGACGACCTACTTCGTGAGGGCCGTGGATGCGTCCGGTTGCGATGCCCAGGGATCGGTCCACGTGCCCGTGAGCTCCAACCCGGCTCCATTCCTGATGGGCCCTCGCAACGTCGTGCCGGACGAGGAGTTCATCGTGGCGGTCGAGGGGGGAAGTGGCAGCCCCTTCCTCTGGGACGTCGCCAACGGAACAGTGCTTTCCGGTCAGGGCACGCATGAGGCGCGTATCCGGGCCGGCTCACACGGGACGTGTGTGGTACGTGCCGAGAGAGCCGGCGCCGTGTGCACGCCCCGCGGGGCCACGCTCGTCGAGGTGAGAAGGCCCACCGGCCTCTACACAGTCTTGCCCTGCCGGGCCGTCGACACGAGGCTCCCCGAAGGACGCAACGGCGGCCCTTCCCTCATGAGCGGCTGGCCGGTAGAGATTTTCCTCGCCGGCACCTGTGGTGTTCCTCCGACCGCCTCTGCGGTAGCCGTGAACGTGACGCTGATCCCGACCGGCGCCTATTCCGGCGCCGCGATCTGTGCCGAGGGCGGACCCTGCGCGCCCTCACTGGAGGGTCCGCCGGGGACGACGAGGACCTCCTCGGCCATCGTCAAGCTGCCTCCGGACGGCACAGGCCGGTTGCTGGCCTCTCTGTGGGGCAGAGCCGGTGACCTCATCGTCGACATCTCGGGGTATTTCGAGTAGATCGAAGGAGCGCCATGAGCTTCTCTCAACGCCGTATCGCTGGAGTCTTCCGAGCTGTCATCGGGTGTTCTGTGGCGCTCTTTGTTCTCGCAACGGGTCCTGTCCTTGCCACGGAGCCCGGTCTCGTCTGGCAGACGAAGGTCCCCGCAGTCGAATCGGATTACGGCACCCGTCACTTCCGGAGCGTTCGCCAGTTCGACGGATCGATTCTCGCTTTGACTGCGAGCTCGACGAATGTCTCTCCGCGCATCATCTCCCCTCAGGGTGAGGTCGTCGGGAGGTCGGAGATCCCGAGCGATCCATACCTTTCGTGGGTGGCCGGTGACCCCTGGGGCGGCGTTACGGTTCATGGGCGTCCCTGCACCGGCTGCGACGAGGACGTTCTCAAGTTCGACACGAGAACGGGCCTTCCTCGGTGGCCGCAAGTCTTTCGCGCTGAGGCTCTCGTGGGCGCGACGCCTGCGGGAGACATCCTCGTGCAATCGGCCGGTCAGTTGGTACTCCTCGATGGGTACAGTGGGTCGCCACGCTGGACGCGGCCGCTAGGCGCCTTCCCGCTCGGGTTGAGCACCTCGACGATCTTCGGCCTCAGGTACCCAGCGAGCGGAGAGGAGATTGTCGCGCTTGCGGTCGAGGACGGGTCCGAGCGCTGGAGTGTCCCCGTTCCGCCGCTTTTCGATAGGCTGTCCGACAGGTGGATTCACGCCGCCGACACTGGAGATGTCCTGTTCGCTGCCAAAACCTCCGATGGCTTTGCCGTAGCGGCCTATCGGAGGGACACGGGAGCGCTCCTCTGGGGACCGACACAGCTCCCACGCGGGAGCCTGCCCGCCAGGCCGGCTTGGGTGGAAGTGGAACAGGGGGGAGACGGATCCGTTGCTGTGGGGGCGGAGTTCGCAACTCCTGGAGGAGGAGGCCTCCTGCGGGATGTCGGCATCTGGAAGATCGATGCCGGCGGGACGGTGACCTGGGGTCCCATCGTGACGGCGTCGCCACCTGGGCCTAACTCGAACGACGGAATCGACGATCTGTTGGTGGAGGAGGGCGGAGAGGTCCTTTTTGCGGGGTTTCGTGGCGCCGACCGGTATCTCAGCCAACCCAGCACGCGGGGCTTCGTTTCGCGGCTGGGCGCGGAGGATGGCCGCGTTCGTTGGGAAATCCCAAGGGACGCGAGCGCCTTCGGCTACCGCTTCTTCGATCTCCTCCCAGACGGCCCCGACGCCGTCGACGTGGTGGCGTCCGGCGGGTACGACACAGTACCCCTGCGCATCTACCGGTTCTCACGGCACGACGGAGCCATGCTCCGCGACCGTCTCATGGTGAGCGGGCGGAAAGAGTCCTCGTTCGTCCAGGTGGCGCTTCAGGCAGACGAGGAGCGCGTTCGCATCGCCACCGTCTCTGCATTCGGGGGGGGCCTGCTGTACCGTACAGATCTCGTGACCTCGACGGGGGAGGCTCATTCAGATCCGAGTCATTCTCACGAGGGAATCTCGGGAGACATCGCAGCCGTCGCCACGTCGGGAGACATCGTTGTGCTCCGTGGTGGCAGCTCGCTCGCACCCATGGAGATCACCTTCATGGAGACTGCCTTGACCGCCAGATGGAGACGGCAAATCGGCCCATTGGGGGGAACGAACAAGAGCCTGGTCGTCTCCGAGAACGAAGTGTTCGTGTCGTACGCCAGCCCGACGGGCACAGCGCTGGTCGCGTTGTCCGCCGCAACGGGGGAAACCCTATGGGGACCGGTCTTTTTTGAAGGGAGCACGTCGCGGCTTCTCGCCCTTCCCAACCGCGACGTCGTGCTCGTACTGTCAGATGGAACGAGCAGGCGGCTCCTCCGCGTTCGGAAAGAGAACGGCGACGTGGTGTGGAACCGCCTGAGCGGGCCGGGCGCCGTGGCGGGCCTCTCGGATGTGGACATCGCGGCGGATGCAGTTGGGGTGGCGCTGTCTTACGGCTCTCCTACGGGAAAGGTTCTGGAGCGCAGGGGAATCGAGGATGGAGAGCTGTCGTTCCCCCCGATGGCGTTTCCGGGACAAGGGAAGGCCCTGCTCGCAAGCCAGGGAGGGTCGACGTTCTTAGCGCTCGTCCCTGAGGTGCAGGGTGGTGCCGCGACCCTACGGCGCATCGATGGTTCGGGATCCGTCGCCTGGGTCCGTTCGCAGTCCCTGAGCGAGCTCGCGGTCGGATACGGAAAGGCGCTCGCCGCAGACTCCGGGCACGTCTATCTGCTCTACGAGGTCTTTGACTCGGCCTTCCCTCCTCGCGAGGTCTCCGGACATTTCGTCGCCTTGCTCCGGGCTGCGGACGGTGATTCATCGGGGCCACCGATCCCCGTGGGGCCAAGAGGCCTCTGGTCGTTGAAGATCGGGCCGGCCGGCCTTCTCGTCTACTCGGCTGGAGTCGTCAGCCGCATAGACGACGTTCTCTCCTTCGGCCCTGGCGATGGCGTGCTCGAGCCTGTCGGCTGCGGGGGGGCGCTCGACATAGACCTGAACGTCCGAAACGCGCAGGGTGCCGTGGAGTTCTCGTGGGTCTCTCCGGAGGCCGAACGGCCCCCCGGTGTGACGCTCACCAACACGGGGCGTCTCGTCGGAATGCCGCTGCGCGGCGGCGTG
>JAEUQS010000259.1 GCA_016789625.1 Acidobacteriota bacterium
GACCTCGCCGTGCGCACGTTCGTGGACCCGGGCGAAGAGGTCCTGATTCCCGACAAGATCTTCCGCATGGTGCCCGTCGCCGCGGGTCGCGCCGGCGCCTCGCTCGTCACGGTGCCGCTGGGCCCCGGGCTCAAGCCCGATCTCGCCGCGCTCGAGCGGCGCGTGGGACCGGAAACGAAGATCCTCGCGATCGCGAACCCCAACAACCCGACGGGCTCCTACCTCACGCGCGACGAGCTCTCCGGGTTCTTCGCGCGCATCCCGACCCACGTGCTCGTCGTGCTCGACGAGGCGTACTTCGAGTTCGCGAACGGACTCGTTCCCGACTATCCGAACGGCCTGGACTTCCTGGCCGAGGGGCGCTCGGTGCTGGTGGTGCGCACGCTCTCGAAGAGCGCGGGCCTCGCGGGCCTGAGGATCGGGTTCGGCTTCGCGCCGGTCGCGGTCGCGGATGCGATCCACCGCGTCCGGGAGCCGTTCAACACCACGAGCGTCGCGCAGGCCGCGGCGCTCGGCGCGCTCGAGGACGACGAGCACGTGCGAAAAACCCGCGACCACGTGGCGGCCGAGCGCGAGCACCTCACGCGCGAGCTCACGGCGCGCGGGCTGCCGCCGTACCCGTCGATCGGGAACTTCCTGCTCGTCGAGACCCCCGTGCCGTTCGGGCCCATCGAGCCCGAGTTCGCGCGGCGCGGCGTGATCCTCCGTCCCATGGGCGGCTGGGGATTCCCCAGGGCCTTCCGCGTTTCGGTGGGAACCCGCGAGGACTCCACGAAGTTCCTTTCGGTGCTCGACGAGGTCTCCGCTGCGGGCTTCCTTTCGGCCGCCACGGTAGCCACGGGAGCCGCCGTCTGAGCTCGGGCAAGAGCGGAGCTCCGCTGATCGTCGCGATCGACGGCCCCTCCGGCGTCGGCAAGTCGTCCACGGGGAAGGCCCTCGCGCGGGCCCTCGGAATTCCGTATCTCGACACGGGGGCCATGTACCGGGCCGTCGCGCTGGCCGCGCACCGCCGCGGCCTCCGGCCGCCGTTCGACGACCCCGCGACCAGCGCGGCCCTGGTGGCCCTGGCCGAGGAGTGCCGCATCTCGCTGACCGGCTCTCTCGAGGAGTCGCACACGATCCTGGACGGCGAGGACGTCTCCTCGCAGATCCGCGTGCCCGAGATCTCGAGGCTCGCTTCCCAGGTCTCGGCCATTCCCGGCGTGAGACGGCGCCTCTCGGCTCTCCAGAGGGAGCTGGCGCTCGAAGGCGGCGGCGTGCTCGAGGGCCGCGACATCGCCACGCGCGTCGTTCCGGAAGCTCCGTTCCGCTTCTTTCTCACGGCTTCGCCCGAGGTCCGCGCCCAGAGGCGCTTCGCGGAGCTTTCCGCCAGGGCTTCCGCGGAAGCCAAGGGCCCGTCCCAGACCCTGGCCGAGGTCCTGGCCGACCAGGAAGCCCGGGATCTGGCCGACGCGACCCGCACCGACTCCCCCCTCGTTTGCGACGAGAGGTACGACGTCGTGGACACCTCCGGGCTCTCGCCCGAGGGGGCCCTGGAGGTGATGTTGAGAAAGATCCGCGGAGAACCTGCAGCAGGCGGTTGACCCTCTGGCACCGTCCAACTAACATCACCTGTTCGGGCCCGCACTTACAAACGTCTCCGCGACGTTCGAATCGATGCGCGCGCCCCATCAAGGAGGCCGAGTTCATATGTCACCGGAGGACCTGAAGAAAAAAGGCGGGCGGAAGCCCGAGGAAGTCGTGGAGAACGGAGAGTTCGAACGGCTTCTGGCGGAGAGCGAACGCTCCCTCAGGGAGGGCGAGCTCATCCGCGGACGCGTCCTTCAGGTGACGAACGACGAGGTGATCGTCGACATCGGCTACAAGTCCGAGGGCATGATCCCTCGGCGCGAGTTCGAGTCCCTGCCGCCCGAGAAGCAGCCCCAGCCCGGCCAGGAAGTCGAGGCGATGCTCGAGCGGACGGAAGACCATTCCGGCTACGTCCTCCTCTCGTTCGAGAAGGCCCGCCGTCTCAAGGCCTGGGACACCGTGGAAGCCGCCTTCGTGGCGGGCACGGCGGTCAAGGGCCGCGTGCTCGAGCGCGTCAAGGGCGGTCTCGCCGTGGACATCGGCGTCCGGGCTTTCCTGCCCGGATCCATTGCCGACACGCGCCCCCTCAAGAACCTCGACGTGCTGAAGGGGCGTGAGCTCGACTTCCGCGTGGTGGGTCTCGACAAGAAGCGCGGCAACATCGTTCTCTCGCGCAAAGCGATCCTCGAAGAGGCCGCCGAAACGAAGAAGAAGGACGCCGCCGAGGCTCTCGCCTCCGGCCGCCCCGTGAAGGGCGTCGTCAAGAACCTCACCGAGTACGGCGCGTTCGTCGACCTCGGCGGCATCGACGGCCTCCTGCACGTGACCGACATGTCCTGGGGGCGCCTCGCGCACCCGTCCGAGGCCGTGCACGTGGGCCAGGAAGTGGACGTCAAGGTCCTCAAGTTCGACCCTGAATCGGGCCGCATCTCCCTCGGGATGAAGCAGCTGAAGCCCGACCCGTGGCACGACCTCCCGGCTCACTATCCGGTGGGCGCGCGCGTGCGCGGCAAGGTCGTCTCCCTGACCGACTACGGCGCGTTCGTCGAGCTGGAAGAGGGCGTCGAAGGTCTCATCCACGTCTCGGAGATGAGCTGGACGAAGAAGGTCAAGAACCCGTCCAAGCTCCTCAACGTGGGCGACATCATCGAGGCGGTCATCGCCGACGTGAACCCCGAGACGCGGCGTCTGTCGCTCTCGCTGCGCGCCACCGAGCCGAACCCGTGGGAGCAGCTCGCCGAGAAGTTCCACATCGGCGACCGCGTCCAGGGCGTCGTGCGCAACCTGACCGACTTCGGCGCGTTCGTGGAGATCGAAGAGGGCATCGACGGCCTCGTTCACGTGTCCGACATGTCCTGGGGCCGGCGCGTGCGCCATCCCAGCGAGATCCTGAAGAAGGGCGAGACGATCCAGGCGGTGCTCACGGCCATCGACGTCGAGAACCGGCGCATCAGCCTTTCGATCAAGGAATTCCGTCCCAACGAGTGGGAGGAGTTCGGCAAGAAGTTCCACCCCGGCGATGTGGTGGAAGGCTCCGTCGCGAAGGTCGCCGACTTCGGCGTCTTCGTGCGGCTGCCCGACGGCCTCGAAGGTCTCATGCACGTCTCCGAGACGGACGTCCCGCGGGGCGATCGTCTGGCCGACCACTTCAACGAAGGCGACCCCGTGCGCGTGCGCATCCTCCGCATCGAGGAGCACGAGCAGCGCATCGGACTCTCCTCGCGGGACGTCTCGCAGGAAGGTCTGACGCCTCCCGCGCCGGAACCCGAGCCGGCGGAGGCCGAGGCCATCGCGGCCCAGGTCTCCGAGGGTGGACCCGTCCCCGAGGCACCGGCCGACGAGCCCGCTGCGGCCGAGCCGGTGGCCGAGCTCGAGCACGAGCCCGCGACGAGCTCCACCGAGAACGCCTGATTCCGCTTTTCGAGGACGAGCCCGCCGCACGGCGGGCTCGTCTTTTTCCGGGGAGCATCCGAACGGAGAGAACCGAATGGGCGGAGTCACCGACGGTCCCAATCATCGCGTCGAGCGCGTCGAACGCCCAGATACGGCGATCCGCGCGGAGGGCACCACGACGAAGGCCGATCTCGTGGAGGAGGTCGCCCGCATTTCCGAGCTCACCAAGAAACAAGCCGAGGCCGTCGTCGAATCCGTGTTCGAGAGCATCGTGGCATCGCTGCGGTCCGGACAGAAGATCGAGCTCCGCGGCTTCGGCAGCTTCAAGCTGCGGCAGCGGGGCGCCCGGGTCGCGCGGAACCCCAAGCTCTCGGGCGTGAAGGTCATGGTGCCGCCGAAACGCGTGCCGTACTTCAAGCCGGGAAAGAAGCTCAAGGAGCTCATCAACCAGACCCTCGGAGAGGTCGAGGCGGTGAGCACGCCTCGGCTTTCGGACGGGGCGGAGCCTTCTCCGAGTGAGTGAGGGACGCGCGAGGCGGCGCGCCGTCCTCGCCGTCCTCGCCACCGCCCTGGTTCCCGGAATGGGTCATGCGCTGGTCGGCCGGGCCGCGCGGGGTGTGCTCTACCTCTTCCTCGTGAGCGGCGCGCTCCTCATCGGAGTGCTCCTCGAAGGGCGTTTCGTGGCGTTCGATTCGGCTCAGCCCCTTTCCTTCGTGGCCTGTCTGCCGGGTTGGATGACGGGACTTCCCGGGCTCCTCGCGCGGTGGGCCGGGCTCTCCGCGGGCGACATGCGCACGGCCTCCCACGAGATCGGCACCACGTTCCTCGTGTCGTCCGGTCTGATGAACCTGCTCCTCCTGTTCGACGCGTGGGACGTGGCGCTCGGGAGGAAGCCCTGACCAAGCCGAGTCTCCTCACGGACCACATCGTGCTCATGAGCGCTTACGCGGCGATTCTCGCGGCGTTCCTGGGACTCCTCTGGCGGGACACGCCCCGGGAGCGGGTACGCCTCGGAACCCGCATCTTCGCGGCGCTCATGGTCACCGGCCTCGCGGTGGCCTGGGCGATGTACCCCGGATGAAGCTCCTCCTCTCGGCCGGTGAGGTCTCCGGAGATCAGCACGGAGCCGCGCTCCTCGCCGCGCTCGCGCGACGCGTTCCGGAGCTCCACGTCTCGGGAATCGCCGGCGATCGCTGCGAGGCCGCGGGCATGCGGCTCCTCGCCCATCAGCGCGACCTCGCCGTCACCGGACTCGTGGAGGCGCTCTCCAAGGTCCGCTTCGCCCGGGCGCTCATGAAGCGGCTCACGGCCGAGGCCGTGGACTCGCGCGTCGACGGCGCGATCCTCATCGACTCGCCCGACTTCAACCTGCCGTTCGCGAAGCTGCTTTCGAGAGCCGGCATCCCCGTGGTGTTCTACGTGTCCCCTCAGGTGTGGGCCTGGAGGAGCGGCCGCGCGAAGAAGATCCACGCACGCGGGCGGGCGGTGCTCGTCCTCTTCGGATTCGAGAAGCGCTGGTGGGACGCGCGCGGTCTCGGCGACAAGGTCACGTGGGTGGGGCATCCCCTGGTCGAGAAGGCCCAGGCGGAGCTCGCGGTGCCGGATCCCGGCCCCGCTCCGGGGCGACGGCGCGTCGTGCTGATGCCCGGCTCGCGGCGCAACGAGATCGAACGCAACCTGCCGGTGATGGCCGAGGCGCTGTCGATCCTGAAGCGCGAGCGCACCGACGTGGACGCCGTCCTCATCCGAGCGGACTCCGTTCCGGAGGAGCTGCTCCGAACCGCCGGGGGAGCCGGACTCACGAACGTGCCGTTCGTCTCGGGCGCTCATCTCGCGCTCCTCGCGGCATCGGACGTCCTCGTCGTGGCCTCGGGCACCGCGACGATCGAGGGCCTCCTCACGCGCCTTCCCATGGTCGTCCTCTATCGCATGAACGGGCTGACCCATTTCCTCGCGCGCCTCCTCGTGCGTGGTGTGGACCGCATCGCGATGGCGAACATCGTGTCCGACGACGGCTCGGGAGCGCTCACCGTGCCCGAGCTGATCCAGAACGACGCCTCCCCGGAGCGCATTGCGAAGGAAGTTGCCCGGTTCCTCGACGACCCCGCGCTCGTCGCGAGGACCAAGGCCTCGCTCGACCGGGGCCTCGCCGACCTCGGCGGTCCGGGCGCGCCGGACCGCACGGCCGAGGCCGTCCTCGCGGCATTGGCGCGGCCGGAGCGAGCGTGAAGGACGTAAGGCGGCTCTTCCGCCTCTTCTCGCCGCACGTGCCCGCCGCGATCGTGGCGATCCTCGCGATGCTCGGAGTCGCGTTCTTCACGACGCTCGTCGTCTACCTCTTCGGCCCCGTGTTCGACGACGTGCTGACGCCCCGGGCACGCGCCGAGATGGGCACCACTCTGCCGAGCGTTCTCACCGATCCGAGCCTCAAGAAGACGGCGCTCATCGGCGTCCTCGACGACGCGCTCGCCAAGGCCCTCGCCGCCGCGAACGTACCGCCGGAGCGGCGCGGCACCGTGCTCCTCGTGCTCCTCTTCGTGGCGTTCCTCGGGAAGAACCTCTGCGCCTTCGCCGCGGAGTACCGCTTCAACGCGGTGGGGCTCGCGTTCGTGCGGGACCTGAGGCTCCGGCTCTACGACCGCATCCTCGCGCAGGCCGAGCCCTTCTTCGTGAAGCATCCCTCGGGCGATCTCATCGCCCGCGTCACCGGCGACGTGGACCGCATCCAGACGCTCTTCGGCACCGACCTCGCCGACCTCGTGCAGTCGGTCGCGACGCTCGTGTTCCTCTCGATCCTCGTCGTCGCGCGCTCGCCGGAGCTGACGGGCGTCGCGTTCTTCGTCGCGCCCGCGATCCTGCTGCCCGTGGTGCTCATCGCGAAGCGTCTGCGGAGCCTCTCGCGCGCGGGCCGCGAGGAGATGGGCGGGCTCACGGGCGTGCTCTCGGAGACGATCCGCGGCCGCCGCGTCGTGCAGGCGTACGGAGCCGAGTCGTACGAGAGCGAGCGCTTCCAGGGTGTGAACGACAGGACCTTCCGGCTCTCTCGAAAGGGCGCGCGCGTGATGGCGTTCTCCTCGCCGCTCGTCGAGACGGCCTCGGTCGTGGCGTTCCTGCTGCTGCTCTTCTACGCGCAGGGCCGCATCGCCAGCGGCACGCTCACGTTCGGGACGTTCGTCTCGTTCGGGGTCGGGCTCGTGATGATGTACCAGCCCTTCAAGCGCGCGACGCGCACGAACCTCGCGCTCCAGCACGCCCTCGTCTCGGCGCGGCGGCTCTTCGAGGTGCTCGACGCCGAGGTGGAGGTGCGGGAGAAGGAAGGAGCGCGGCCCCTCGCTCCTTTCACGAAACAGCTCGCCCTCGAGAACGTCTCCTTCCGCTACGGCGACGGCCCGCTCGTCCTCGACGGCGTGAGCCTCGTGCTGCCGCGCGGCACCGTGACGGCCATCGTCGGCCCTTCAGGAGCGGGGAAGAGCACGCTCGCGAACCTCCTTCCCCGTTTCATGGATCCCGTCGGCGGGCGCATCACGATCGACGGAATCGACGTGCGGGACCTCACGCTGGCTTCGCTGAGGGGGTCGATGGGATTGGTCACCCAGGACGTCGTCCTGTTCGACGACACGGTCCGCCGGAACGTCGCGTACGGCCGCGACGCCGACGAGTCGCGCCTGCGCTCGGCCCTCGAAGCCGCCAACGCGCTCGCCTTCGTGGAGGCTCTGCCGCAGCGGCTCGAGACCCGCGTCGGGGAAGGCGGGGCGCGCCTCTCGGGCGGCCAGAAGCAGCGGCTCGCGATCGCGCGGGCGCTCGTGAAGGACCCGCCGATCCTGCTCCTCGACGAGGCCACGTCGGCGCTCGACACCGAGAGCGAACGGGCCGTGCAGGAAGCACTCGAGAGGCTGATGCAGGGGAGGACGGTCGTCGTGATCGCGCACCGCCTCTCCACCGTGCGGCGCGCGGACCAGATCGTCGTCCTCGAGCACGGCGTCCTCAAGGAGCGCGGCACGCACACCCAGCTCCTCGCCGAGGGCGGGCTCTACAAGCGGTTGTACGATCTCTCCTCTTTCGAGGAGGACAAAGTTTGAGATCCATGACGGGCTTCGGGCGGGCCACGGCAACCCGTCCGGACGGGACGGTCGTGTCGATCCTGGTGCGCTCGGTGAACCACAGGTTCCTCGACGTCTCCCTCAAGCTGCGCGACGAGCTGGCCGCGGTGGAGGGCTCGCTCCGGCGGCTCCTCGCCGAGCGCATCGCTCGCGGCCACGTGGACGTCACGGTGAGGGTCACGCGCCCCACGGGCTCGCGCGCCACGTTCGACGTCGCCGCGGCGGCGCACTACTCGGAGGAGTGGCGCAAGGCCGCCGTCGACCGGGGCCTTCCGAGCGACCTCTCGGCGCGTGACCTCCTCGCGCTGCCGGGCGTCCTTCGGGTGGAGGAGGCCGCCGACGTGGACGACGGGCTCGCCGCGTTCGTTCGCGAGGCGCTCGAGACGGCCCTCGCCGACCACGCGGCGTCCCGCGATCGCGAAGGTGTGGCGCTCCTCGCCGCGCTCGAGGAGATCACCTCGAAGCTCGAAGGCCACGTCTCGCGGCTCGAGGCCGAGCGGCAGGGCCTCGTCGAGCGCATCCAGGCGGCGCTCGAGCAGCGGCTCGCGAAGCTCCTCGCCGGAGCGGGAAGTGTCGTCGTGGAAGAGGGCCGGCTCGCTCAGGAGGTCGCCCTCCTCGCCGACAAGGCCGACGTCACCGAGGAGCTCCAGCGGCTGCGCGCTCACCTCGTCGAGGTTCGCCGGCTCCTGTCCTCGAGCGGCGCCTCCGGCAAGCGGCTCGACTTCCTCACGCAGGAGCTCCTCCGCGAAGCCAACACGACGGGCTCGAAGCTGCGGGAGGCCGGTGCCGCGGCGGCGGTGCTGGATCTCAAGAGCGACATCGAGGCCTTCAAAGAACAGGTGCAGAACGTCGAATGAAGAAACCCAAGGGAGACCTCTTCATCGTTTCGTCGCCCTCGGGCGCGGGCAAGACGACGCTGATCCAGCGCGTTCTGCATGACGAGGGGCTCGGCCCTTCGTCCAT
>JAEUQS010000323.1 GCA_016789625.1 Acidobacteriota bacterium
GTGGACCGCGGGGCTGTCGGAGCCGATTGGGGGCGCCCACTTCGTCGAAACCAGTGGCAACCCACGCTCGAGGTTCCCGCTCCCCGTCGGCACGGAGTCGTATACGGTCGGACGACAGTATCTGAGGAACGACGCGCTGCCGGAGCCCGCGTCCGTGCGCGTCGAGGACTACCTCAATTTCTTCGACTACGAGGATCTCTCCCCTCGGAAGGAAGATTTCGCGATCACGATGGAAGGCGGCTCCTCGTACGCGCCACGCGGCCCCGACTATCGATATCTCCGCATCGGCGTGAGAGCCGTCGCGCCAGGGGAGGAAGAACGGAGCACGCCGAACCTCACGCGTTTCCTCCAGGCGATCGCGTACGACACCGAGACAGAGGTGGAGTTCAACCCGAAGGTCGTCTCGCGCTACCGCCTTGTCGGCTACGAGAACCGGGCCGGGTACGGTCGCTACCGCGACGACTCGGTCGAAGGGGGCGGAGTCCGGGCGGGGCACAGAACGACCGCGCTCTATGAGGTGAAGCTCGTTTCGGACGCGGAGCCGCAGACCCTCGCGACCGTCCGTCTGAGCTATCGCCCAGCGAAGGAGAGAGAGCGGCGGGAGATAACCTCGTCCATCAGCTCCGGGCAGATCGAGGAGTCCTGGGAGAAGGCGTCCCCTTCGCTCCAGCTCGCGGTGGCCGTGGCCACGTACGCAGAGGTCCTGAAGAAGACGCACTGGAATCGGAACTTCGATCTCTTCGATCTGGCGGCGCGACTCGACGAGATCGCAGCCCGTTGGCCCGATGACGAGAGGGTGCAGGAGCTGGCTCAGCTGGCCCGGAAGGCGGCGTCGCTATCTCGTCTGCCGGAGGGGCGCTGACGCGCTGGATGTGATGATTGCGGCTGACGGTCACGCGCAGTCCAAGGGTACAGGGCTTACCGCCTATGACCCGGGGATTGAAGGTCATGAGGGAGAGGGTTCCGTCGGCCCGATCATGTCGGTTCGAGGAGCGGCGGACGGGCCTCCCGGCCCTACAGAGCCCGATAGCTCAGTCGACCGGCGTCGCGTGTGAAACCCAACCCCTCGAGGATCGGCACGTAGGGTGTCGAGAGGACGGGATCGCCCGCGATCGACGCGACGGTGAGGACGCGCGGCTTGCCCAGCGGATCGCGGACTCTGAACAGCAGGTCCTTGGCGGCGGCGAGGCCGGCCTTGAGGGACCGCCCCGACGCGGACGCTTCGGGCGTGAGCGCGCCGTCGCCCGTGAGCCGGAAGAGCAGCGCGCCGTTCGCGAACGCGAACCAGTCGTCGGGCCGGGCTTCGAGGCCGAACAGCACGGGATCCGCGCCGCACACGACGCTGATCACGGGATCTTCTCCGGGAGCCTCCTCGCGCGCGGCCCGCAACAGCTCGACGACTTCGGGCTCGGCGAACTGCATCGGCCCCGCGCCCTCGAGGAACTCGCCGCGCCTCACGTCGCCTCGCAGCTCGAGCCGCGCGAGCGCGGGCGCGAGATCGCTCCAGCGGATGTCGCCCTCGTGCTCCACGACGAGATCCCGGAACACGACGCCCCAGCGCGCGAGAAGGAGCCGGGCCCAGCCCTCGGCCCGGTGGTCCTCGCGCACCTCGGGCCCCAGGACTCCCGGCGCGTGGAGCAGGGACCATCGCCCCTCGGGCGTCTCCGGCGGACCGTAGGGCGAGAAGCCCGAGCGCTGCGCGACGCGCGACTCGGCGGCCTTCAGCTCCGCCCGCGTGGGCCGCGCGAAAGCCGATATCGGTTTCGTCGCTGGCTCGGGCGCCGCGCCCCGGCGGCCCTTGCGGAGCATCTGCCGGAGACCGTGAAAGCCGTCGGCCGTGACGAGCGACTGTAGAGCCAGCTCCTGGAGCGCCTTCGCGAGGCTCGGGGACTCGAGCCCCGTGTCGGCCGCGAGGTCGGGCGCGAAGAGCGCGCCGCGCACCGCGAGCGCGTCGTAAACGCGGCGCGCGTCCTTCGAGAGGCCGTCGAGCGCGGGCGGCAAGGGCGGCAACGCGAAGCGCCCCTCGCCCCGATAGAACACGCTGAGGCGCGCGGCCCGGGGATCCTTCACGCCCTCGAGCCGCCAGCACAGGAGCCCCCGCGCGGAGAGGACGTCGAACGCGTCGGGCTCGGGCTCCGCGAGGCGCGCCGCGAGAAGCCCGCGCTCCCACGCGAGGACGGGGAGCGGCAGCGCCCGGAGCAGAGCGAGCGCCCTTTCAGCCGCGCCCGCTCCGGCGAAGCGCGAGCCGGTCTCGACACCCTGCCGCTTCAGGAGGAACGCCCGGAACGCCGTGAGCGGCACCGGCTGGATCTCGCGCCGCAAGATCGTCAGCGTCTTGCGGCGGATGCGCTCCGCGAGCCGCATCCCCGCGAAGTTGCGGACGCCCGGCTCGCCGAACGCCCCAGCCACGACGAGAGCCTCGAGCCGCAGGTCCTCGAGCACGGTCGCTACACGATCGGCCGGAACGTCGTAGCGGTTCGCGAGGTCCGCGGCCGACGCCGGACCGCGGGCCGAGAGGTAACGCAAGAGGATGTCGCGGAGCGCCGTGTCGCCGCGTTCCTCGTAATTCGTCCTCTCCTCCGAGACGACGTATCGCGCTTCGCTTCCGAACGTCACGCTCACGAGCGAGCCGTGCCCGGCCAGCTCGCGAACCCACGCGCGTCCGTCGCCCGCGGCGCGTTCCACGAGCTCGTTTTCCGAGAGATCCCCCAGCTCCTGCGCCACGAGCAGCAGCTCCTCGGACGAACGCGCCATGCGGTGCGCGACGAGCCGCGAGGCCTCGGCCCGCGCCTC
>JAEUQS010000328.1 GCA_016789625.1 Acidobacteriota bacterium
GATCTGGGCGCCGCTCGAGGCCGACGACTCATCGGTCTTCGGTCCGCTCCCCGACGTGGAGGCTCAGCGGACTTCCGTGCTGCCCCCTCCGCAGACGCCGCTTCCCCCGCCCTACGCGGGGCTTGGAGTTTCTCAGCCCCCCGGGGATTTCGAGCTGGACCTGCCCGCGTCGGCCGAGCCGCAGGCGCTCGAGGCGCCGGGTCCGCTCGAACGCACGATGGAAGAGCCGCTGCCCATGGAAGCTCTGCCGGCGGAGCCCGAGCTCCAGCTCGGGCGCCTGCCCGAGCTCCCCATGCAGGGACCCGGGGACGACACGCTTTCGCGCCTCGACTTCGAGGCGGGGAACGTCGACATGAAGGCCGCGGTGAACCGCTACTACACGCCGCCGCCTTTCCGGACGCCCGCGGAGGGCCTGCGCGCCGCCGTCGCGCCGCCGGAGAGCTTCGACGAGGTGCCTCCCGCGGAGGCCGCTCCCGCCGAACCTGCCGGGAGCGCCCCGGACCTCTCCGCGACCGTCGCCTATGTCCCACAGCTCGCGGGGCTCCCGCCCTTCTCGGTGGGCGACTCCAGCGTCTTCGGAGCGCCGATCGCGCCCCTGCCCGCGGACGACGACGGGGTCTTCGGCCCGGCGGTTGCCGGGCCCGCGCCCTCCGTCGCCGGAGGCTTCGACGCGGCCGCCGAACCCGAGCTGCCGCCGTCTCCCTACGGCAGCAGCGGATATCAGCCCGCGGCGCCCCTCTTCTCGTCGCTGGATCCCATCGCGGGAGCCGA
Source organism: Acidobacteriota bacterium (assembly GCA_016789625.1). GTDB lineage: Bacteria > Acidobacteriota > Thermoanaerobaculia > UBA5066 > UBA5066 > JAEUQS01. The sequence goes on from JAEUQS010000328.1 coordinate 772, forward strand.
GGATCGCGGGGCGCCCGCGCACGGCGAACCTCCCGGCGCGCCCGAGCCGCGCATAGCCTGGGCCTCCGAGGAGATGGAAGCGCCGGTCGAACGGCCGCGGTCCTCGCGTCCCGATGGAACCACACGCCTCTCCGGTGAGGTGCGCCACGACGAGACTCTCGTCTTCGCGGCCTCGCAGCCGACCCGTCGCTCTCCGCTCTTTTTCGTCGTGGTCGCCGCGGCTCTCCTCGGCGGGGCCTACGTCGCGATCCGCTACGTGAAGCCCCGGATGGGCCCCGCGACCCCGGCGGGCACGGAGCAGCCCGCGGCCGCAACACCCGTCCCGGCGGCGGCCGAGCCGACGCCCTCGACGAGCGCGCCGCCCGAGCCGACGGTGCCCGTTTCTCCGGCGGCTTCCGGGACCTCGACGTCGCCGGCCGCCCCGCCGCCCACCGCCGTTCCCACGGCCGCCCCGCCGGCCCCCACCGCCACCTCCCTGCCCACGCCGAAGGCCGCGACACCCACGCCTTCCGCGCCAGCCGTCGCGGCCCCGCCGCCGACGGCCCAGAGCGCGCCGGTTCCGGTGCCCGTCTCCACGCGGCCTCTGCAGCCGGCTCCGTCCGGAAAGGCCCGCGCTCAAACCATGGTGAGCAAGGACTGGGCGGGCAAAGAGCCCGTCTTCGTCATCCACTTCGTCTCGGGCAAGGACCGGAAGATCGTGGAGAAGGAAGCCCTCGCGATCGGCAAACGGCTGGGCCTCGTCGCCAGCACGATCGAGGTCGACCTCGGCGAGAAGGGCATCTGGTTCCGCGCGGTCGTGGGCGAGTTCGGGACGGTCGACGAGGCCCTGGCGAAGCACGCCGAGCTGAAGGCCGCCGAGACGAAGGGCATGGGCCTCGTCTATCGGCTCGCGGGTAACTGAGATGGCGAAGGTCGGCGTCGTGCGTTTCACCATCGCCGGCCTCGCGCTGCTTTCCATCGGGCTCGTTCGGGCGGCGCCTCCCGAGGACCATCCCCTCGTCTCGCGGTACGAGGGGTCGGAGATCCACGACCTCAAAGTCGCTGAGTTCGCCGAGTACAAGCTCGTCACGGGCAAGACCGCCAAGGGGGACCCCGACGGCGAGAAGCTCGAGGGAAAGGTCACCCGGATCGTCTACCGGAACCCGAAGGACCGCTCGACTCTCGAGATCTACGCGAACTACGAGAAGGCGCTGAAGGCGGCAGGCGCGAGCATCGTCTATTCCTGCGCGCTCGACACCTGCGGCGCGTCCTTCGCTCGAAGCGCGTGGGGACGCTACAACGGGCTCTTTGCCGCAGCGGACGGAGACCCGCGCTACCTGGCCGCGAAGCTCACGAAGGGCGGCGGCACGGCCTACGTCGCCGTGATGGTCGGGCGGAGGCGCACGCAGCTCGACGTCGTGGAGATCCGGGGCATGCAGGAGGGGCTCGTCGCCGTGAACGCGGCGGCGCTCGGCGAGGGCCTCGACCGGGACGGGCGGGTCAGCGTCCCCGGCATCTACTTCGATACCGACAAGGCCGACGTGAAGCCCGAGTCGAAGCCGGCCCTCGACGAGATCGCCAAGCTGCTCGGAAACCGGCCCGCGCTGAAGCTCTACGTCGTGGGGCACACCGACATGACCGGAGCTTTCGAGCGCAACCGCACGCTCTCCGAAGCCCGCGCGCGGTCGGTCGTGAAGGCCCTGGTCGAAGGCTACGGTATCGTCGCCTCCCGTCTCGAGGGATACGGTGTCGGGCCGCTCGCGCCGGCGACGACGAACGCGAGCGACGCAGGCAGGGGCCGCAACCGACGTGTCGAGATCGTGGCGAGGTAGGCCTACGGGTTGGTCTGCCAGATCTCGAGCTGGGTGGGCAGGGCCCTTCCCTCGAGCCGCACCAGGGAGACGATCGCCTGCGCGATGTCCTCGGGCTGGAGCGCCTTCGTCTCGTCGTACTTGAGCCCGCTCGACTTGATCATGTCGGTCGCGACCGTGGACGGAAAGAGGCACGTCACGCGCACGTCGAACGGGCGCGCCTCGTACATGACCGACTCCGAGAGCCCCGCGAGCCCGAACTTCGACGCGCAGTAGGCGCCCCCGCCCGCGAAGCCGCGCTTTCCGGCGGTGGACGAGATGTTCACGATGTGGCCCTTTCGTCGCGCCTTCATGCCCGGCAGCACGGCGCGCGAAAGCAGGAACGGTCCCCTGAGGTTCGTCGCGATGATCCGGTCGAACGCCAGCGCGTCGACCTTGTCGATGGGGCTCATCTGGAAGATCCCGGCGTTGTTCACGAGGACGTCGATGGGGCCGAGCTGCTGCTCGGCGGCGGCCACGCAGCGCGAGACGGTGCCCTCGTCGGCCACGTCTCCGGGCACGACGGCGGTGGCGACGCCCGTCGCCTTCAGCTCTTTCTGAACCTTCTCGAGGTTCTTCTTGGTCTTGCCCATGAGCGCGACCCGGGCGCCTCCCTGCGCGAAGGCGTGAGCGGTGGCGCGGCCGATTCCCCGGCCCGCGCCCGTGACGAGGACGACGGCGTTCTGTAGATCCATGCGGTGATGCTACTCAAATCCGGCGGTACCCTCACCCGGTGCCGCTTCGAATCCTGCCCGACGACGAGCGCCGGCCCATCGCGCTGGCGCTCCTCACCGTGACGGCGCTCGCCTCGCTCGAAGGCACCGTCGTGACGACGGCCATGCCCACCATCGTCGGCGAGCTCTCGGGGCTCTCGCACTATTCCTGGGCGTTCTCCGTGTACCTCCTCACCGCGACGCTCTCGATGCCCGTCTACGGGCGCCTGGCCGACCTGAAGGGCCGGCGGCTCCTCCTCCTGATCTCGATCGCGCTCTTCCTCGCGGGCTCTCTGGCCTGCGCCCTCGCGCCCACGATGGGCGCGCTCATCGCCGCGCGCGCTCTCCAGGGCCTCGGGGCCGGCGGGCTGGTGCCGATCTCGCTCACGATCACGGGAGACCTCTTCTCCCTCACCGAGAGGGGCCGTGTGCAGGGCCTGTTCAGCGCCGTCTGGGGCCTCGCGGGCGTCGCCGGGCCGTCGGCCGGAGCCGCCCTCACCGTCCACTTCGGGTGGAGGTCGGTCTTCGCGATCAACCTCCCCATCGGGCTGGCCGCCGCGGCCGTCGTCGCGGCGCGCCTGCCCCCTTCGGCCGGAGCGGGCAAGGGGCGCCTCGACGTGCCCGGCACGGTCCTCTTCACGCTCGGCACGAGCGCGCTCCTCGCGGCCTCCACGCCGGGACTCGCGGCGAAAGGCGCCGCCGGGGCCGTGCTCCTTCTCGGGCTCGCGCTCCTCGCGGTCTTCGTGCTGAGGCAGCGGAACCGGCCCGACGCGCTCCTGCCGCTCGGGCTCCTCGTGCGCCGCGAGACGCTCGTGCCGGTCCTCTCGGGCGTCGGGCTGGGGGCGATCGTGTACGCGGTGACGACCTACGTGCCGCTCTACGTCCAGGGAGCCCGCGGAGGCGGCGCGGGCGCGGCGGGAGCGGTGCTCACGCCCATCGTGGTGTGCTGGGCGGTGTCCGCGGCGCTGGCAGGCCGGCTCCTCCCGAAGACGGGCTTCCGCAGAGCGGCCGTGCTCGGCGCGGCGCTCACGTTCCTCGGCTGCGCCGGGCTCGCCTGGGTGATGACCTCGGGGGCGCCGGTCGTGCTCCTCAGCGTCGCGTCCGCGCTCGTGGGCTGCGGGTTCGGGCCATCCGGCATGGCGCAGGTCCTCGCGATGCAGAGCGCCGCGGGGCCGGAGGAGCGCGGCATCGCGACGAGCCTCGTGCCGTTCTTCCGTTCCCTCTCGGGGGCGCTCGCCACGGCGGCGCTGGGTGCGGTGCTGGCGGCCGGGCTGGATGCGCGGCTCGGGCCCCTCGGCGACAAAGCCTCGGCGCTCCTCGCCGGCGAAACCGCCGAGGGGGTTCCCGTCGCGGTGTTCCAGCACGCGCTCGGCGAGGCTCTCAGGCCGGTTTTCCTCACGATGGCGGCCGTCTCGCTCCTGACCCTCCTGGCGGCGTTCTTCTTCGTCGAGCCGCCGCCGGAAGGACCTTCCGGGCCGCTCGAAGAATCTTCCAGCGGCTAGCAGGGTGATGAAAAAGTGGGACGGGTCGCGCGACAAGGGCTTGGGGGGTCAGGTCAAGGCGCGGCGCCGAAGGCTGGAGTTGGCCC
>JAEUQS010000349.1 GCA_016789625.1 Acidobacteriota bacterium
ACGTGCAGCCCGCGGGCGTCGAGCACCTCCGCCGCCTCGTGCTCCCCGAACGCGCCGGCCGCGACGACCTTGCCCGCCCGGATTCCGAGGTCCGCCCGTTCCCGGCCCCTCGCCGAAACCAGCGTTCCTCCCCGGACGAGGAGATCGAAGCTCAACCTCGCGGCTCCGGACCGTCCTGTTTCCGAGGTTCGCGAACCTCCTGACGAAGCACGCCCTCCACGACCTCGCGGAGCAGGGCGGGACCGGGACGATGCGGAGCGTTCTCGGCGTGCGAATCGGCCCAGTCCAGCGCGGCGATCAAGGGAATCCACGAGGCCCTGCGACCGGGAATCGGAACGAGCCGGCCGACCGGCAGGGAGGCCTTCGCCGGAAGGGTGATCCGCATGATTCCCTTGGCATCCAGGTCGGCGCAGCGCTCCTTGGGCGAGGAGACGAGGTACTCACGGCAGGAGATGGGCCTCTCGGGATGGATCGAGCAGGACTCGTTCTCGAGGAACGGGCACGCGATCCCCAGACCGAAGTAGGCGACCACCTTGGCCTCGAGCTCCTTGTTGTCGAGGTGCTCGGGCTCGAGGAGCACGTCCCAGAGGCCCGCGGCGGTGGCCGTTTCCCTGGCCTTCGCGAAGCGCGCCTTCACCTCGGTGCGCTTCGGCTCGGGCATCCGCTCCACGAGGTCGCGAAGCTCCCAGGCCTCGATGGTGCTGATGGGCACCGCCTGACGGCAGCACGCGCCGCAGCCCGCCTGACACGTGATCTGCAGCCCGTCGTCCTGGGCGACGTCGACGCCCACGTGCACGAGCGCCTCCGTGAGGAACCGGAACGCGGGCAGCATCGTGCGCGGAGACACCGGCCCTTCGGGAATCGTCATCTCGAGGCTCAGCGACCGGCCATCGATGTCGAGGCTGAGGTTGCCCGTGACCCAGCCCGGTGCGGGATCGCTCACTCTTGTTCCTCCTGCGAGGCGCGGAGCGTAAACCGGTTCGCGGCCTTCGGATTGCGTTTTCCGGTTCCCTCGGCTATCTTCCGCGGTTCACGCGTGGCGCGAGCCGCGTTCGACCCCTCTGCCCCTCTTTCGAGAGAATCCCAAGCAGCCCAGGAGCCGTCATGTCCGCGATCTGCCAGGTGACCGGCCGGAAGACCGTAGCCGGAAACAACGTTTCCCACGCGAACAACAAGACCCGCCGCCAGTTCAAGCCGAACCTGCGCTCGAAGCGTTTCTGGCTCGCCGAGGAAAAGCGCTGGGTGCGCCTCCGCGTGTCCACGGCCGCGATCCGCACGATCAACAAGGTCGGCATCGAGAAGGTCCTCCGGGAGATGAGCCCCGCCAAGTAGGCGGCTCTACCCGCTGGTCCTCACCCGATCCAGCAGCCCGATGAGCTGCTCGAGATCGGCCTCGAAGAGGCTTCCGAGACCCTGAGCGTCCAGCTCCTGAACCGAAGGATCCAGCCGGGCCAGGATCTCGAGGCCCGGCTCGGCGATCCAGCAGAACACCTGCCGCCTGTCCTTCCGGCTCCGCTCCCGCACGACGAGGCCCTTGGCCTCGATGCGGTCGAGCAGCCGGGTGATGCCGGGGGCCTCCTCGATCATCCGCTCGGCGATCTCGAGCGTCGGCAGACCTTCGGACCCCGCTCCCCTCAGGATGCGGAGCACGTTGTACTGCTGCGGGGTGAGGTCGTACGGCGTCAGGTGCTGGCCGAGCCGGCGGCGGAGCACGTCGGCCGTCCGAAGGATTCCCAGAAACGCCTCCTGCGTCAGGCTCGAGAACGGCCTCGTCTGCTTGAGCTCGCGCTGCATCGCGCTCGTCCGGGCTGAGCTCACCGAAGCACCCTACCCCGAGATCATTGACGCGTCAATGATCTCGGACGGAGCG
>JAEUQS010000430.1 GCA_016789625.1 Acidobacteriota bacterium
CCGCCCACGGGCGCGTCGCCCGCCGCGGGCGGCAGAAAGATCTTGAACGTCGAGCCCTTGCCGGACTCGCTGTACAGCCAGATCCAGCCGCCGCTCTGCTTCACGATTCCGTATACGGTCGAGAGGCCGAGGCCGGTTCCCTTGCCCTTCTCCTTCGTCGTGAAGAACGGATCGAAGACCTTGGACTGCAGCTCCTGAGGAATGCCGCTGCCCGTATCCGAGATGGTGAGCCGCACGAACGGCCCGGAGCGGGTCGAGTCGTGAGCCGCGGCGTAGGCCTCGTCGAGGACGACGCTTTCGGTCTCGATGGTCAGCGTGCCGCCGTTCGGCATGGCGTCCCGCGCGTTGACGGCGAGGTTCAGGACGACCTGCTGCATCTGGGCCTGGTCGACGAGCACGGGAGGCAGGTTGCCGGCCAGGATCGGGACGACCCGGATGTCCTCGCCGATGAGCCGCTTCAGCAGCCGCACCGACTCCGTCACCACCGCGTCGAGGTCCACGACCTCGGGCCGCAGAACCTGCTTGCGGCTGAACGCGAGGAGCTGCTGGGTGAGAGACGCCGCGCGCGCGGCCGCGGTGAGGACCTCGTCGAGGTGGCCGGCCGCCGGATGGCCTTCGGGAAGCTGGTCCTTCGCGAGGGCCGAGAAGCCCGAGATCACCGTGAGGAGGTTGTTGAAATCGTGGGCGACGCCGCCGGCGAGGAGCCCCACGGCCTCGACCTTGGACGACTGCCGGAGGCGCTCCTCGAGCGCCCGCTCGCGCGTGACGTCGCGCTTCACGGCGACGAAGCCCGTGACCTGCCCGTCCGGGTCCCTCACGGGCGACATCGTCGCCTCCTCCTCGAAGAGGGAGCCGTCTTTTCGGCGGTTGATCATGACGCCACGGAACGTCTCGCCGCGGAGGAGCGTCGCGTAGAGATCCCGGTAGAACGCGTCGTCGTGACGACCGCTCTTGAGCAACCTGGGGTTCTGGCCGATGGCTTCCTGCGCCGTGTAGCCGGTGATGCGCTCGAACGCGGGATTGACATAGGTGATCGTGGAATTGAGATCCGTCAGCACGATCGCGTCGGCCGACTGCTCGATGGCGCTCACGAGGTGCCTGCGCTTGGCGTCGTCCTCGCGATCGAGCGCGCGGAGCCTCCGGCGCCACGAACGCGCGACGACGCCCGCGGCCAGAAGGGCCAGAGCCGAGCCGGCGACGGACAGAAGCCAGGCCCGCTGGCGAAGCGGCGCGTCGATCTCCTCCCGGTCCATCTTGGCGATGAGGACCCAGCCCGTGGACGGGACGCTCTCGACGGCACAGAGCACGGGCACGCCTCGATAGTCGACGCCCTCGACGATTCCGAGGTGCCCGGACACCGCCTGGACGGCGACGACCTCGGGCCGCGACAGCGGGACGCGGAAGGTGAGCGGCGGGTCCGTCCGGTGCCGGAGAGGGCTGAGGAAGAGAACGTTGCCCTCCTCCCGCCTCACGATCAGGCTCTCGGCCGTCTCGCTCGGGACGGGCCAGCGCTCCACGGCCGGCAGCAGGCGTTCCCGGGGGTCGAGGTGCAGGACGAGAAAGCCCGGCACCATGCCCCCCCGGGCGTGGAGCGCGACGGCGACGTCGAGGTGGACGCCCCCGGCGCCGTCCGTGTAGAGGTCCGACATCACCGCGCTCGTCGTGCTCGAGGCCCGGGCTCTGAGGGCCGCGACCCGGGCGGCCGGATGCGGAGCCGGGGAGCCCGCGGCGAGGAGCTGCCGGCCCGTTCCGTCCAGCAGCTCGGCGGCCTCGTACCGGTAGACGCGGACCGCGTTCTCGAGGACCCTCCGGACGTCCTCGAGACGGGCGTCCCCGGCCGAGTCCGGAGGCTGGACGGCATAGACGCTCTCTGAAAGGACGGTCGCGTCGGCGAGGCGCTCCGTCATCCACGCGGAGACCTCGACCGTCTTCAGGCGCGCCACCGCGGTGAGCTGCTCGCGCGCGGCATCCCGCAGCGCCTGTCGTTCGTTGACGAACAGGGTCCACGCGGTGAAGGCCACGGCGGCCACAGTGAGAAGCCCGGCGGCCACGTAAGCGGCGCGACCGTCCGGCTGAGGATTCGTGCGGGGCGGATGCATCGTCGCTCTCCGCCACTCTACACCCTCCGCGGAGACCTACGTTCCGTCGTCCCCCGGGAAGCTACAGGCAATGGTCTCCAGCTCGCGGCTTCCCGCGAGGAGAGCGTCGACACAGTCCGCATCGAAGTCCAAATCGCGGTGACTGTGGAGGTACTCGAGCGAGCGCTCCGTCGTCCAGGGCTCCTTGTAGGGGCGCGGGCTGCGCAAGGCGTCGAAGACGTCGGCCACGCCCACGATGCGGGCCTCGAACGGAATCGCGTCGCCCGAGAGGCCGTGGGGATAGCCCGAGCCGCGGAGCCGCTCGTGGTGGTGGAGGACGATGTTCCGCAGCATCCCGAGATGCGGCATGTCGCCGAGCGATGTGTCTGTGACGATCTTGTCCACGATCTCGAGCCCCAGCGTCACGTGCTTCTCCATGATCGAGCGCTCGACGGGCGTGAGCGCCCCGGGCTTGCAGAGGATGGAATCGGGGATCGCGATCTTGGCGATGTCGTGCGCCGGCGTGAAGAGAAAGACGAAGTCGGTCAGATCGTCGGCCAGCCGTGCCGCCGGGCGGAGATTCCGGGCGATCAGCCGGGCGTAATGCGAGACCCGGCAGAGGTGGTTTCCCGTCTCCGCGTCGCGAAAGCGCGCGAGAGCGGTCATGAGGTGAAGAGTGGAGCGGAACATGCCGACGCGCTCGAGCCCCCGCAGCAGAGACTCCGCGGAAAGCTCGGCCAGGATGCGGATGTGCCGCATCGCCACGGGAGCGAAAGCGTCCGCCTCCTCCGAGTCGAACACGAGGAATCCCCTCAGCCCGGCCTGCTGGAAGAAGGGGACGACGTAGCTCGCGCCCGATCCCTCGGGCCCGGTGAAGAGCCGGGGGGCGCGCGCCTCGACCACCTCGCGGAGTCGGGGCAGATCCCGGAGAGGGAGCCCTTCGGAGACGAGAGACACGGGGACCGAGGGGGAGTGCCGGAACGTGGCGAGGCCCTCCGTTGCCGGGTCGTAGAGGGCGGCCGTGACGCGGCTGACCTCGGGGAACTCGGCCCGGACCCTCTCGTGGAGCTCCACGAGGCGCTGGCACACGGTGGCACCTTCGAGCCCTTCCGTGGCCATCGGATTCATCGGTGCCTCGCCCCCCGTGCAACTGTAGCAGGCCCGCTCTGCTGTAGATTCGCCGCCGGCGCATGGAACGGGATCCGAAGCGGCTGGCGATGATCGACTCGATCCTCGAGGCGGCCCTGGACGAGGCTCCGGAACGGCGCGGCGCCGTGCTCGACGCGGCCTGCGGGGGCGACGCGGAGCTGCGGCGCGAGGTCGAGGGTCTCATCGCGGACGCCGAGGCGGAGCCGGGCCCCTTCGACCGGTCCCTGGGCGCCTTCCTGCCCGGGAGGTCCTTCGGGGCCCCGACGGTGCCTGCTCCCGAGGTTTCGTTCACGGGCGAGCGGCTGGCTCACTACCGGATCCTCTCGCTCGTCGCCGAAGGCGGCATGGGGGAGGTCTATCTCGCCGAGGACGACCGCATGCCGCGCAAGGTGGCGCTCAAGCTCCTGCCTCTGCGCTTCACGCGCGACGGGGGCCGCCTCCAGAGGTTCCAGCTCGAAGCCCGCAGCGCGTCGGCCCTGAACCACCCCGGCATCGTCACCATCTACGAGGTCGGCGAAGCCGAGGGAGTCCACTTCATCGCGTCGGAGTACATCGAGGGCGAGACGCTCCGCCAGATCCTGAAGCGCGGGCCGCTGGCGGTGGCCGAGGCCACGGACGTCGCGCTCCAGGTGGTCGCGGCGCTGGGCGTCGCCCACGCCGCGGGCCTCGTGCACCGGGACATCAAGCCCGAGAACGTGATGCGCCGGGCGGACGGCTTCGTGAAGGTCGTCGACTTCGGCCTCGTCAAGCTCGTGGACGAGGACGCGGCCTCGGCCTCCGTCACAGGCGTCGGCGCCGTGCTCGGCACCGCGCGCTACATGTCTCCGGAGCAGGCCCGGGGAGAGGAGGTCGATTCGCGGACCGATCTCTTCGCGCTCGGCGTGGTGCTGTACGAGATGCTTTCGGGCCGGCCGCCGTTCCGCGGCGAGACGTTCGCGCACGCGTTTCGCGCGGTGCTGAACGATCCGCCCGTTCCTCTGGGCGAGGTCTGTCCGTCCGCTCCCGCGGAGCTTTCGCGCATCGTGATGAAGCTGCTCTCGAAGGAGCGGGAGGCGCGCTACCAGACGGCCGACGAGCTGCGCGCGGCGCTCCGCAGGTTTCGTCGAAGCCTCCCTCAGGAGGCGAGCGCCGCGTACGCGCCCGCAGCGCCAGCGCCAGCGCCCGCAGCGCCCGAGCCCCTTGCGTCTGTGCCAAAGCACGCGGCGCGCGTTGCCGGCGCGGCCGTCCTCGTCGCGCTCCTCGCGGTCGCCGGGTGGTCCGCGACGCGGGGCTCCCGCCCCACGAAGAGCTCCCCGGCCTGGCAGGACGCCGTCATCACGAAGCTCACCGAACGGCTGGGCGCCGAGGTGTTCCCGAGCCTGTCGCCCGACGGCCGGCTCGTCGTGTTCGAGGCTCGCAGCGCCGG
>JAEUQS010000434.1 GCA_016789625.1 Acidobacteriota bacterium
GTCGAGGCGAGCTGGAGGCGGGCGGGCTCGACGAGGTGGAGGAACCGCACGGGGTTGCCGGCCGCCTTGGCCCAGGCCTCGGCGTCGAGCACCTCGAAGACCTTCCGGAGGTCCTCGCGGAACGTGAATCTCAGATCTCGCGCGAGGGTCGAAAGGGCCGAGAGGGTGGGCGGAATCGCGGGGGTCGTGACGTAGGTGCCGATCGGACGCATAAGCGCGGCGGAGGATACCTTCCGCCGCCTCGGATCTCGAAGAAATGAAAGGCCTTACGCCGGGCTCAGCCTCACCGAACCTTTGCTTCGAGCGCTTCCTTCTTTGCTCTCCCTCGCCGGATCAACCCACGTTCGCCTCGAGGGCTTCCTTCTTTGCTTTCGCGACGGCCTCGGCCCGGCTCGAGTCGTTGGGCCTGTCGTCGGAGATGCGGCCGTCCCGGATGCGGATGATCCGGCGCGCGTTCGCGGCGATGTCTTCCTCGTGCGTGACGAGGAGGATCGTGTTTCCCGCCTCGTTCAGCTTCCGGAAGAGAGCCATGATCTCCTCGCCCGTCTGCGAGTCGAGGTTCCCCGTGGGCTCGTCGGCGAGCAGGATCGAAGGCTTGGTCACCAGGGCGCGGGCGATGGCGACGCGCTGGCGCTGGCCGCCCGAGAGCTCGTTCGGGGCATGCGTCGCGCGATCGGAAAGGTTGACCTGGCGGAGGGCTTCGTCGGCCCGCTCACGCCGCTCCTTGCGGTTGATCCCCGAATACACGAGCGGCAGCTCGACCTGCTCGCGCGCGCTCGTGCGCGGGAGGAGGTTGAACGTCTGGAAGATGAACCCGATCTCCTTGTTGCGAATCCGGGCGAGCTCGTCGTCCGACAGCTGTCCCACGAGGTTTCCGTTGAGGACGTAGCTGCCCGCGGAGGGTGTGTCGAGACAGCCGATCACGTTCATGAGCGTCGACTTGCCCGAGCCCGAGGGGCCCATGATGGCGACGTACTCGCCACGCTCGACCGTGAACGTCACTCCGCGGAGGGCCCGGACCTTCTCCTCGCCCACCACGTACGTCTTCTCGATTTCCTTCATGTCGATGAGCATCGAAACCCTTTCAGCCGAAGAACAGCGCGGCGAACGCGGCCTTGCCGGCCACCCAGAGCACCCAGAGCGCGAGGGGCACCGAGGTCGCGCTGGCGGGCGAGATCTCGGGGAGCTTTCGCATGCCCACGACGAGGAGCGCCAGCGTCGCGAGCGCGAAGACGTCGATGGAGCCGGCGATCGAGAGAAGGGCCGCGGGGGTCGAATCGGGCAGCATCGCGCCCAGGTTCGACTTGACGAACCGGAGAGCCTGCCGCTGCGTGAGCGAGGCGTCGGGCACCGAGAAAAAGAGCGGCATCGTGAGGACGCCGCCCACGAGGAACGCGAGGTTCGAATGGCCCCAGATGGCCAGGAGCTGCGGGTACCGGCTCTCGCTCCCCATGATGCGCGAGCCGCCCCAGAGGAGGAGCGCGATGAAGAAGAACGCGAGCGGCGCCGAGACCGCCGCCTGCGCCGCGCTCCGCACGGCCGAGGGCGCGCCCTGGCGGGCGAGGGCCTGCTGGATCTGCTCCTCGCTGACCTCGGAGTTGGTCTTGTCGGCGATGGACTGGAACATCTCCCGCATCGTCGCCTCGATGTCGATCTTCGGCGCGATGAGGAGCGTCGACACGAACGTCACGAGGATGGCGGCGACGAGCGGCAGCCACCAGGTGGGCTTCGCGACGAGCTTCTCGAACGTCTTGCCGGGCGCCGTGAACGTGCCGATGACCGCGGCCACGGGCGAGATCCCGGGGGCCGCGGCGTGAACCGGCAGGGAGGAGAGAGGCGCGCCGGGCGGGGCGTAGGGAGTCGCTCCGCCCGGCTCCCGCTCTTCGGTCACCGAACGGCGCCTTCTTCGGCCGGAGTCGGATCGAGCGTGACCGGCAGGCCTTCGAGCGTGACCTTCTTGTAGCTCAGGATGTCGCCCACCGTGTTGTGCCACGCGTTGATGGCCTTGCGGTAGCTGGCGATCGCGAGGAGCTCGTTGGAGCGGGCGGTCGTGAGGTCGTTCTGGATCTGCGAGACCTGGAAGGACGTCGTCATACCGTTCTCGAACTTCTTCTTCTCGGCGTCGACGTTGCGCTCGGCCAGCTCACGCGACTTGCGGGCCGCGGCGATGGATCGGAACGCGGTGTCGATGCGGCGGCCGGCCGCCCGTACCTCGAGCGCGATGTTCTGCTTGAGGATGGCGAGGTTCGTGCGGCCGAGCTCGAGGTCGGTGCGCGCGATGGCGGCGTTCGCCCGGGCCGTGCGGTTGAAGATGGGCATCGCGAAGTTGAGGCCGATCGACCAGCTCGGGTTGTCGGCCTTGCCGATCGACTTGTAGGCGTCCGAGTAGCTCTCGTCGGCGACGTTCACGCCCGTGCCGCTGAGGCCGTAGGAGCCCACGGCGTCGAGGCGGGGCCGCACCTGGTTGTTGTTGTAGGCGAGCGTGATCTTGCGGGACTCGATGTCCACGATGGCCTGCTTCACCTCGACGCGGCTCTCGAGCGCGCGGCGGATGCCCTCTTCCGCGTCGACCTTCTGCTCCTCGAACGAGGGCTGGTCGGTGGGCACGATGGGGCGGGCCCAGTCGGAGACGTTCTGCACATTGAGGAGACGGCGGAGGAGATCCTGCGCGTCGCCGATCGCGCCCTCGGCGAGGATGATGTCCTGCTCGCGCTGGGCAATGGTGACCTCGGTCTGCACGATGTCGATCGGGGCGAGGGCGCCCACGTCGATCTTGATCTTCGTGATGCGGTTGAGGTCCTTGGCGCGATCGAGCGCCTCGAGGCGCGACTTGAGGTTCGCCTGAGCGTAGAGGAGATCCCAGTAGGCGTCCTCGACGGCTTTCACGGTGTCCTGCACGCGCCGCACGAACTGCCACGCGGAGGTGTCGCGGGCGATGCGGTTCTGGACGATGAAGCGGCGGTTGACCGAGCGGCCGAAGTTGCGGAACAGGGGCTGCGTGACCTGAGCCGTGAGGCTGGAGCCGAGGGACGGGCTGCGGAAGCCCTCCGGCGGGATGCCTGCCGGGCGGTTCACGTCGCTCCGCTGGTTCGTGAAGCCGAACTGGTACGTGGCGCCCGTATCGAGGAGGCCGCTGAAATACGCGTCGAGCCTCTGCGACTTCGAGCCCGAAGACTGGAACGCGCTCGTCACGGTGGAGCTCGAGCTCGAGGCCGAGGCTTCGAGGTTGAGCGTCGGATCGAACGCTCCCTGGGCGCCCATGATGCTGAAGCCCGACTTCTCGTAGTTGCCGGCCGCGACCGTGAGGTCGAGCGTGTTCTGGAGCGCCAGGGCGATGGCCTGGTCGAGCGAGAGCTCGATGCTCTCCCCCGTGGGGAGAGACGCGGCCTTACGGGCGCTCAGGTCGACGGGAATCGTCACCTGGGCGTTCGCGGGCACCGCGGGCACGGCCATCAGGGCGGTGAGCCCCAGGGCGACGGCGGCCCTGAGCGGGGCCACGTTCTTGGGGTTCTGTGAATCGGATGGCTTCAATCCTGCCTCCTCGAGTTTCAGCACGGCTCTGAATACGGAAAACCGTAGGAAAAGTTCATGGCGATGGGTTCTGGTCATGACGGGAAGTGGCATCGGAACCGGTGGTCCCCGTCCACGGTCTCCTGGGGCTCTTCCTCGGCGCAGCGGGCCCGAGCGGAGGGACAGCGCCCCCGGAAGGCGCAGCCCCGCGGGGCGGGAGGGCCGCCCTCCACGGCGTCGGCGGCTCCCCCGCGCTTCCTCTCCGAGGGGTGCGCCGCCGGCTGCGATGCGAGGAGGAGGCGCGTGTAGGGATGCCGGGGATTCGAGAACAGCTCGCCGGTGGGCCCCTCCTCCACGATCTGCCCGCGGAACATCACCGCGGTGCGGGGCGCGAGGAGCCGCACCACCGCGAGGTCGTGGCCGATGAAGAGGTACGCCGGCCGCGACGGCGTCGTCTCCTGCAGCTCGAGCAGGAGGTTGAGCACCTGAGCGCGCACCGAGACGTCGAGCGCGGACACCGGCTCGTCGAGCACCACGAGGCGGGGCTCCGTCGCGAGCGCCCGGGCGATGCCGATGCGCTGCCTCTGGCCCCCGGAGAACTCGCGGGGCGTGCGCGAGAGAGCCGCCTCCGGCAGTCCCACGCGCGCGAGGAGCGCCCGGACGCGCTCGCGGCGCTCGGCGCGGGTCCCGACGGCATGGATCTCGAGGGGCTCGCCGACGAGCCGCTCGACGGTGAGCCTCGGGTTGAGCGACGTGGCCGGGTCCTGGAAGACGACGCTCATCTCGCGGCGTTTCTCGCGGAGCTCCCCGGCGGGCAGCGGCAGCCAGTCGACGCCGTCGAACGTGACGCGCCCCGCGTCGGCCGCGAGGAGGCGCAGGACGAGCCGCGCCGTGGTCGTCTTGCCGCTGCCCGATTCGCCCACGAGCGCGAGCGTCTGCCCGGGAGGGACGTCGAAAGAGACGTCCCGCACGGCCGGAACGGCCGTGCCGCGTGCCCCACCGAAGAGACCGCGGGCCGCGAAGCTCTTGGAAAGTCCCTCCACCCGGAGGAGGGACGCGGAAGCCCCGGACGAAGTCACGCTCAAGCGGCGCGACCTTCCCCGGAATCGCCGGCCAGGAAGCAGGCCGCGCGCCGAAGGGGCTCTCCCTCGAGCCGGGGCCGCTCGCCCCGGCAGCGCTCGAAGACGGAGGGGCAGCGCGGCGCGAAGGCGCAGCCGGGCGGCCGGTTGCCGGGCTCGGGCACGTTTCCCGAGATGGCCCGGAGGCGTTGTCCGGGGAGATCCCTCACCGTGGGACGCGAGGCGAGCAGCGCCCGCGTGTAGGGGTGCCGGGGCGCATCGAAAAGGCCGGACACCGAGGCCTCCTCGACGATCTCGCCCGCGTACATCACGAGGGTGCGGTCGGCCGTCTCGGCCACGACCCCGAGATCGTGCGTGATCAGGAGAACCGAGAGCCCCAGCCCTTCGCGAAGGTCGTGAAGGAGCGCGAGGATCTGGGCCTGAACGGTGACGTCGAGCGCCGTCGTGGGCTCGTCGGCCACGAGGAGCCTCGGTCCTCCGGCGAGGGCCAGGGCCAGCATCGCGCGCTGCTTCATGCCTCCCGACATCTGGTGCGGGAGGTCGCGGAACCGCTTCTCGGGCTCGGGCAGCGCCACGCGGGCGAGCCAGGCAACGGCCTCGCTCTCGGCATCCTGGCGGTTGAGGCCACGGTGTCTCCGCAGCACGGCCACCAGCTCCTCGCCCATGGAGCGCACGGGGTCGAGGGCCGCGCCGGGCTCCTGGAACACGAAGCCGATGCCGCCGCCGCGGACGCGCCGCTTGTCCCTCTCCGGGAGCCTCCGGACGTCCCGGCCCTCGAAGAGGATCTCGCCCGCATCCACGCGCACGGGCTCGGGCACGAGGTCGAGGAGGGCGAGGGCCGAGAGGCTCTTGCCGCAGCCCGACTCCCCCACGAGCGCCACGATCTCGCCCTTGCCGATCGCGAACGAGATGCCGTCGACGAGGCGGGCGCGTGCGCCGGCGCCCATCGGCACCGAAAGCGTGAGTCCACGGACGTCGAGCAGCCCCTCCACCTTCCGCGATCTTACGGATCTCCACCGGTTTTCGTGTGCTAGGTTCCCGCCCGATGTCCGAGAAGAAGAAGAACGACCAGAAAACCACCCCGAAGAGCCGGTTCCTGTCGGGTCGCCGCATCGCGCCCCGCCCCGTGACGGGCAGCGTGAAAGCCGCCGATCTCGTCGAGTCGACGTTCTCGGCCTACAACGCCGCGCGCCTCCGCGAAGCCTGCGCGCTCTTCGTGGAGAAGATGCTCGAGGAAGACGTGACCGTCGGCGTCTCGGTGACGGGCGCCCTCACGCCTGCGGGCCTCGGGCTCTCGTGCCTCAACCCGCTCATGAAGGCCGGCTTCATCGACTGGGTGATCTCGACCGGAGCGAACCTCTACCACGACGTGCCCCACGGCCTCGGGATGGCGATCCACGAAGGCCGCCCGACGTTCGACGACGTGGCCCTTCGCGAAGAGGGGATCATCCGCATCTACGACATCGTGTTCCCCTACGAGGTCCTCCTCGACACGGACGCGTTCTTTCGCGAGATCCTGAAGGCGAAGGAGTTCCAGCGGTCGATGTCGACGGCGGAGTTCCACAACCTCGCGGGCCGCTACGTGGCCGCGCGCGCCAAAGCGATGGGGCTCGGCGTCGACCAGTCGGTGCTGGCCTCGGCTCACGCGTACGGCGTGCCGCTCTACACGTCGTCGCCCGGGGATTCCTCGATCGGCATGAACGTCGCGCGGCAGGCGCTCGAAGGCGGCGCGTTCGCGTTCGACGTCTCGGCCGACGTGAACGAGACGGCGTCGATCGTGCTCGCGGCCAAGCGCAACGGCGGGAAGAGCGCGGTGCTCATCCTGGGCGGCGGGAGCCCCAAGAACTTCCTCCTCCAGACGGAGCCGCAGATCCAGGAGGTCCTCGGCATCGACGAGGCCGGACACGACTACTTCCTCCAGATCACCGACGCGCGGCCCGACACGGGCGGCCTCTCGGGCGCGACCCCGGCAGAGGCCGTCTCGTGGGGAAAGATCGATCCCACGAAGCTGCCCGACACCGTCGTCTGCTACCTCGACACCACCGTCGCTCTTCCGCTCCTCACCGCTTACGCGCTCGCCCGCCACAAGCCGAGGAAGCGGCGGCGCCTCTTCGATCAGCGCGTCGCGAACATGGATGCGCTGAGACAGGCGTTCGACGACGCGCAGCACGGCAAGGGCGTGAGCAAGCGGGCACCGGTGGACCGTGTCGAGCAGCTGACGGGCGGAAAGAAGAAGGCGCATGCCGGCTTCCGCTCGCACTCGAGCTTCGGAAAGAAGTAACGGCTAACGAATCTTCTCGCGCTGGGCGGGAGGCTCCGGCACCGAGAGGACGCCCTCGCCCGAACGTCCGGTGAGGGCGTCCAGGATCTCCCCGCTCGAGAGCACGCGATCCGAGGCCTTGGCGCGCTCGAGGATCACGGCGATGCGCTCGGGCGTCGACGCGAATCCCCGCTCGGCGAGCCACAGCCGCACGTTCGACTCGCCCGACATCGGCCCCACCTCGATCTGCTGCGTCAGCCCCACGAGAGACGCGGGCACCGCGCTGTAGACGCGATCGGCGAGGTCGTCTTCACCCAGAGCCCGGGCCTTCAGGATGGCGGCTGCGTGCACGCCGGTGGCCGTGCGGAACGCGTCCCTCCCGAACACGGGATAGTTCGAGGGAATCGGCATCCGGAGCGCCTTCGAGGCCGCTGCCACGTACGCTCCGAGCGATGAGAGCCCTTGAGGGAATCCCGCGCCGAACCACCCGAGCAGGTGGAGGTTCACGAGGATCTGGTCGAGCGGCGCGTTGCCGGTCCGCTCCCCCACGCCGAGCGCCGTGCCGTGCACGCGGTGAGCGCCGCTCTCGAGAGCTTCGAGCGCGTTGGCGACGCCGAGCCCCCGATCCTGGTGGCCGTGCCAGTCGATTTTCACCTCGGGGTTCTCGCGGGCGACGACCGTTCTGAGGAAGCCCACGAGAGCCCGGACTCCGCCAGGCGTCGCGTGCCCCGTGGTGTCGGCGATGCAGATGCGTGCGGCGCCCGCGCCGATGGCGGCGCCGTAGAGCGCCGCGAGGTGCTCGGGACACGCTCGGGTCGTGTCCTCCGTGACGAACATGACCTGGCAGCCGCGATCGCGCGCGAAGCGAACGGCCTTCGCCGCCTGGGCCGCGAGCTTCCCGATCTCCCAGCCTTCGGCGTAGTGGCGGATCGACGAGGAGCCCACGAAGACGCTCACGACCACGGGCCGGCCCACGGATTCGGCGATGTCGAGGATGGGAGCGATGTCCTTCTCGAGGGTGCGGGCGGCGCACAGCGGCTCGAGAGGCAGGCCGGCCGACTCGATCTCGAGCACGAGACGGCGCGCCTGCTCGGCGGCCTGGCGTCCGGCGGCGGGAAGGCCCACCTCCACCGCGGAGACCCCGATGAGCGGCATGAGGTGCAAGAGCTCGATCTGCTCGGCGATCGACGGCGTCTGCACCGACGGACTCTGGAGGCCGTCCCGGAGCGTCTGGTCGAGGAGCTCCGGCAGGGCCACCGGAACGCGCCCGCCGCCTTCGGAATTCCAGTCGTGGATCAGCGCTCGGGCCGAGCTTTCGCGGTCTTCCTGCACGTTCTAAACTCGCCGATTATGACGGATTCTCTCGGAATCATCGGCTACGACTCGTTCCATTTCATCGTCTCGAACCTGGAGCGCTCCTCGCGCTTCTACACCGAGATGCTGGGCTTCTCCGAGGTCGCGCGTGCCTCGGAGAAGAAAGTCGAGAAGGGCGGCGAGGCCTCCATCGTGTTCGGCGCGGGCAAGATCCGCGTCCTCGTGTCGAGCCCGGTCTCGGCCTCGTCGCGCGCCTCGCGCTTCCTCAGGATCCACCCCGACGGCATCTCCTCCCTGGCGTTCCGCGTGAAGGACATCGAGCGCACCTGGAGCTTTCTCGAGAAGCGCGGCGGCACGTTTCTCTCGGACATCCAGACCGACGAGTCCGACAACGGCCGTTTCCGCACTTTCAACATCGCGACCCCGCTCGACGACGTGACGTTCCGGTTCATCGAGCGGCAGGGCGACTATCCCCGCTTCGCGCCCGACTTCGAGACGACGGGCGACGGCAGGCCCAAGGACAACCCGCACGGCTTCGCCACGATCGACCACGTGACCTCGAACGCCTACACGATGCTGCCGGTCGTGAACTGGTACCGCGACGTGCTCGGCTTCAACCACTTCTGGGACGTCGAGTTCCACACGTCCGCTGTCGACGGCGGGAAGAAGATGACGGGCTCGGGTCTGCGCTCGATCGTCATGGCCGATCCCGAGAGCGGCATCAAGTTCGCCACGAACGAGCCTCTCAAGCCGTACTT
>JAEUQS010000478.1 GCA_016789625.1 Acidobacteriota bacterium
CAGCTTCTTCTGAGCATCAGAGCGGTCGATCGTCCGCTTGTGCTGGTGAGCAGCGCTGCCGGGGCCGTCTGTCCGGGTGCCTCGGTGACGCTCACGGCTCCCGCGGGCTTCTCGTCCTACTCCTGGTTCCCGGGCGGGCAGACAGGGCCTTCGATCTCCGTCTCTCCGGAGGCTTCGAAGCGCTACTCCGTGGTGGCGACAGGACCTTCGGGCTGCGGTGGGTCGGGATCGATCCTCGTGTCCGTGGCCGCCGCTCCGGCTCCCGTTCTCGTAGCCCCCCGGTACACATCGCAAGGGGAGGAGTTCGAGGTCTTCGTCGAGAACGCCGCCGGGGTTGCCTTCGTTTGGACGGTCGAGAATGGGTCGATTCTCTCTGGACAGGGCACGGAGCGGGTCCGGGTTCGGGCCGGACGGTCTGGATTGAGTATCGTGCGCGCGGTGCGGGCCGGTGCGCCGTGCGCATTGGGAGCAGCGTCCTTCGTCGAGGTCCGGAAGCCATTGGGTCTCTACACCGTCACGCCGTGTCGTATGGTCGACACGAGGCTCGCCGAGGGGCCAAACGGCGGACCGTCTCTCGCGTTGTTCTTTCCGTCGGTGATCACTCTTTCCGGCGGGTGTGGGGTTCCTTCGACGGCGTCCGCCGTCGTGGTGAACGTGACACTGATCCCGGCCGCGCCCTCCAGCTCCGTCTCCATCTGCGCGGAAGGTGGTCCGTGCGGGCCTTCTCTGCAGGGTCCGGCGGGCAAGACGATGACGACCTCGGCAGTCGTGAAGCTACCGCCCGACGGCTCCGGTCGGCTGCTAGCCTATTCGGGCGGAGCGCTCGAGGGAGGGCACCTCATCGTCGACATCTCGGGCTATTTCGAATGAAACAGGGCACTGGTCCACTGGTTAGTTGCGAGCGGACGAGAACGGCTCGAGGAGTGTCGCCCCGGTGCCCCGAAAATCCCGCGCGTTTCGCGTCACCAGCGTGAGTCCATGGACGATGGCCGTCGCAGCGAGGAGCGCGTCGACTGCAGGGAAGGTCTTGCGGGCCTGGATTCGCCCCCATTCCTCAGCGATTTCAGCGGATACCGGGAGGACGCGATCGGCGAACGATGTCGTTATGTCCGTCAGCCAACGTTCGAGGGCTCTGGACTGGGCTGGGTCCTTCGAGGCGACGGACTCGATACCCTGCCGGATCTCGCCGAGGGATAGCACGCTCAAGAAGAGGTCGTCCTCGGTCGCTGTCTCGAGCCACGCCATGACGCCTGGGTTCGCCCGCGCCTTTTTTCTCAGCTCCGACAGGATGTTCGTGTCGAGAAGGAAGCTCAGAAGCCTACCTTTCGCCGCTTGTCCTTACGCCGCTCGGGGAGGGGCGGGATCTCCGGCATGGAACGCAGGAAATCCTTGAACGAGGGGCGATCCGGTTTTGTCAGAAGGACCTCCCGAAGGAGCTCCCGATGCTCCGCCTCGACCGATCGCCCGTTCCGCGCGGCGCGGATGCGGAGCGCACCGACGACTCGGTCGTCGAGATTCCGGACGATGAGCTGAGCCATTTAGACCTCCCGATATCGATGATAGCAATTCTTCGGGCACGCCGGACCCGCGTCGCGCCCGACGGAAGTAGACTTCCCCTCGATGAGTGGTTCGATCGTCGCCGGCATCCTCGCCCCGCACCCGCCGCACCTCGTGTACGCGGAGAACCCGCCGCAGAACGAGCCCCGCGCCGAATGCGGCTGGGAGGTTCTGCGCTGGGGCTATGAACGCGTGCGGAAGAGCCTCGCGGCGCTGGATTACGACGTCCTCATCGTCCACTCGCCGCACTGGCGCACGTTCGTGGGCCACCACTTCCTGGGCGTGCCGCACTTCAAGGGCCTCTCGGTGGATCCCATCTTCCCGAACCTCTTCCGCTACCACTTCGACGTGAACGTCGATGTGGAGCTCTCCGAGGCGATGTGCGAGGAGGCGAAGGCTTCGGGCCTCGTCACCAAGATGATGCGGAACCCGGCCTTCCGGCTGGACTACGGCACCATCGCGTCCTGCCACCTCGTGAACCCGTCGTGGTCCAAGCCCATCGTCGGCGTCTCCTCGAACGGCTCGTACTACTACTACTCCAACGAGGTCGGGCAGGAAGAGCAGATCGCGCTCGGTGAGGCCACGCGACGCGCCGTGGAGAAGACGGGACGCCGCGCCGTCCTCCTCGCGTCGAACAGCCTCTCCCACCGCCACTTCACCACGGAAGCCGAGATCCCTGAGGACATGTCCCGCGAGCACGTCTACCACCACGGCCAGTACCTGTGGGACATGCGCGTCCTCGACCTCATGAAGCAGGGCAGGAGCCGCGAGCTCGTCGACGAGCTGCCCGACTTCATCGACCACGCCGAGAGCGAGGTGAAGGCCGGGGCCCTCACGTGGATGCTCGCGGCGCTCGGCTTTCCTTCGTATCCCGCGGAAGTCCACGCCTACGGCACCGTCATCGGGACGGGAAATGCCGTCGTGGAGTGGAACGCATCGCACGAGGACGTTCGCGTCGCCGCCTCGCCTCCTGTAGGCTGATCTTCGGGGGTCCCCCATGAACAGGCTCCGCGTTTCCTCGCTTCTCCTCGGGCTGACCCTCCTCGCCCCGCCGCTGTCCGCCCAGCTCGTGCGTGGCTTCGAAGCTCGCGGGCTCGGGGCCGGAGAGAAGCCCGCGACCTCCGTGCTCGCGAGCCGCTTCCTCGAGAACGGCAGCCTCCTCACGGTGCTGGAAGGGCAACCCTCCGAGCTCCACGCGGTGACCCTGGACGCTTCGGGTACCGAGACCCGCCGCGTGCTCCTCACACCCGACGCGACGGGCGGCGTGCGTCGCGTCGCGCTGGACGCGCGCGGCACCGTCTTCGTCGCGCGGTCGTTCACGTCCCTCACCTCCGACGTGCGCGTCGACGCGATCGACTCGACGACGGGCGAGTCCCTCTGGCCGTCCCCCGTGAAGCTCGCGCTCCCGGCCCGGCCGGGCGGGCTCGTCGTGCACCTGGCGCCGTTCGCCAGAAGCGCGGGCGTCTCCGATGTCGCCGTCGTCGTCTCCCTTGCCGTGGGCGCGTTCGTGCCCGGGCTCGTGGACGTCGTCACCCGGCTCGAGGGAACGACGGGCCGCGTGCAGGCCGGTCCCACCACCGTCTTCGTGAACGGACTCGAGGCCCGCGTCGAGGACCTCGCCGTGGATGCCGCGGGCGACCTCTGGCTCGCGGGGAGCATCGCGCTCCCGGGGCAGAGCGGCTCCTTCGTCTCGCGCCGGCGCGGAGACACGTTGACCGAAGTGTTTCCGGCGCTCACGTTCGGCGCCGGCAACGACTACCCCTCCCGCCGGCGCGTCGTCGTCCCCGGCTCGGGGGACGCGCTCTTCGCGTTCGACCACCAGTTCGGCGGAACCACCGTCGCCCGCATCGGACGCGGCGGCTCCGTGAGCTGGCTGCGAGCCGGATTCCAGCCGGCCTTCGATCTCCTCGCGGCGGATGCCTCGGGGAACGCTTTCCTCGCGCGGGGCGGAAGCGCCCTCGAGGTGCTGCGCCTCGCCGCCGGGAACGGCTTCTCGACCCGCCTGACCGTGTCCTCGGCGGCCGGCTTCGAGCTCGCTCCGCTCGCTCTCGTGCCCGCGGGGGGCGAGGTGGTGGTCACGGCGCTCGGAAGGAAGGACTTCCAGGCTCACGGGCTCGCGGCGCGCATGGATCCGGAGCTTTCCAAGGTGAGCTGGAAGGCCGAGACGGCGCCGTCGCTCTGCGAGTGCGCGGGCGGGCGGCCGGCGCTGCCCGACACTCTCTCCCTCACGGGGGATACGCCGCTGCTTTCGACGGACTCCGGGCTTCTCCGCCTCGATCTCCTCGACGCGGCCACTGGGATCGTGCGGGTCGAGAGGGCCCGCGGAGCCCGGCTCGGCGTGCCCGCTCCCCTCGTGCTGCCGTCGCTCGTCGTCATCCCCGACGGCGATCTGGCCCTCGGGACGAAGGAGGGCGAGGGCTACGTCCTACGCCGCGTGCGCTCGCGCGACGGCTCTCCCGCGGCGGGCCCCGTCGCCGTCTCCGGACCGGTCGCGGCCGCGGGCGATGGGGGGCTCTACGTGGTGGCGGAGGGCGCTCTCGAGCGGCGCGACGCCTTGGACCTCTCGCTCACGTGGTCGGCACCCCTGCCCGAAGGAAAGGTCGCGGGGGTCGTCGCGGCTCCTGGCCGGGTCTACCTGCTGAGCCGGTTGACCTCGATCTCGGGGAGCGTCGTGGCGCTCCCTTCCGCGCCCGGCGCGACCTCGCGCGTGCGCGGAACGGCGCCCTCGATCGTCTCGGCAGGCTGGGGGCCGCTCCCGCTCGCGGGGACGCCGACGGCGTGGCTCGCGGCACCGGACGGCGGCCTCTACGCCGGCGTCTCGAAGGGCAGCCTCGGCACCGCGAGCGTCCTGCGGCTCGACCCGGCGCGCGGCGACGTCGTCTTCGAGCGCGCGATGCCCGTGGCGGGCGCGATCGCTCGGATGCGGCGCCTCGCGAACGGCGACCTCGCGGTCGTCGTCGCCAACCAGCTCCTCGTCTCGGTCGTGCGGGTCTCGGGCGAGAACGGCAACGTCGTTTTCGAAAAGCGCATCGCGCAGTCCACGCGCGGGGCGGTCCCCGACGTCGCCGACCTCGTCGAGATGCACGGCGATCTCGTGCTCTCAGGCAAGGACCACGCGCTCTGGGCCGCGAGCATCGACGGGGAAACCGGCCGCTCGCGGTGGACGGCGAGCTACGTGGAGCCGTACGTCTCGGAGCGGCCGGCGGGGCTCGCAATCGACGGTGACCACACCGTCACCATCCTCACGTCTCGGTTCGGAGAGGACGGAGCTCTCGGCTTCGTGCGGATCGATGCCGCGAGCGGCGCGCTCGTCTCGCGCACCACGCTGCGGGGTCCGTCGCCGGAGGCCCTCGCCGTCTCGGGTGGCGACGTTTTCGTCGCCGGAGCGACCCTCGCCCGATTCACCCGAACGGGCGCAGACTGAAGGCATGCCGCACACGTTCCACCCCGCCCGCTCCCGGATCGGCGTGAACAACAAGCCCTCGGTGCTCGAGCTTTCGGACGCGCTCCGCAACCGGCTCTTCCCGAAGGGCCCGCTCCTCGGCTATCCGTTCCTCACGCGCCTCATGCACGAGAGGAAGGAAGCCCATTACATGCACGAGGAGATGGACAAGCTCATCCTCGAGCTCAAGCGCATCGCGATCGACCTCGAGAAGGACCCCGAGCTGTCGTCCTTCCGCAAGAAGCTCCAGGACATCGCGGGCTCCTCGAAGGAATCGGGCACGAACATCTACGCGGTGCCGGTTCCCGAGAAGGCCGTGGGCGGGCCCCTTCCCCCGACCCGCCGATAATCCCGCGCGTGACGACGAACCAGGTGCTGCGCGGCTTCATCGTTCCCGGCCTCCCGCATCCGCTGCTCTGCCCGGAACGCTCTCCGGCGTGGACCTCTCTTCGCGCGAGCTTCGACCGCGTGCGCGAGGAGATCGCCGCGAGCGGCGCCGACCTCCTCGTGCTCTACAGCACGCAGTGGATCAGCGTGATCGGCCACCAGATCCAGGCCGATCCCGAGCCCGAATGGGTGCACGTGGATCCGGAGTTCCACGATCTCGGCACGATGCCCTACAGGTTTCGCATGGACGCGGCGTTCGCCCGGGCCTACGAGGCCGCGGCGAAGGCGCGCGGCCTCCACGCGCGCACGGTGGCGTACCACGGCTTCCCCATCGACACCGGCACGGTCGTGGCGCTCAAGCTCCTGAACCCCGGGAACGCGATCCCGGCGTGCGTCGTCTCCTGCAACATGTACGCGGACCGCGGCGAGACGATCGTCCTCGGCAAGGCCGCGCGCGACGCCGTGGCGGCGACGGGCCGCAAGGCGATCGCGATATCGGTTTCGGCGCTCTCGGCCCGGCTCTTCACGCACGAGATCGACCCGAAGGACGACCGCATCTCCTCGCTCAAGGACGACGAGTGGAACCGAAAGCTCCTCGAGCTCCTCGGCGAGGGCCGCCTCGAGGACGTCTCCCAGCTCGCCCGGGAGTTCTCGGCCCAGGCGAACGGGGATCAGAAGATGAAGGCCGTCTGGTGGCTCGCGGCGTTCCTCGGCGAGCACAACGCCTACGAGGGCACGGTGTACGACTACCAGCCCCTCTGGGGCACCGGCGCCGCTCTGGTGGGCCTCCTGCCCAGCGCGCGCGCCGCGGCGAACCTCGAGTTCGACGAGGAAAGCGTCGAGACGTTCGGGGGAGATCGCGGCGTGCTCTCCGGAGGAAGCGCTGCCGTTCCGTCCCCCCCGTCCGCCCCTGTGGCAGCCCCCGCGCCGCCGGGCGGGATCATCAGAACCGAAGCCGCCCCGAAGCCCGTGGGTGCCTACGCGCACGCGCGGCGTGTGGGGAACCTCCTCTTCCTCGCGGGGATCGGGCCACGCCGCCCAGGGACCGACGAGATCCCGGGCGGACCGGTCCGGGATGCGGACGGGAATCCGCTCCCCTACGACGTCGAGGCTCAGGCGCGGAGCGTCGTCGCGAACGTGAAAGCCGTGCTGGAGGCCGCGGGCTCCTCCCTCGAGAAGATCCTCGACGTCACGGTGTATCTCATCGACATGAAGCGGGACTTCGCCGCCGCGAACGCGGTATGGGCCGAGACGCTCGGCCACGTGAATGCGACGCGCACGACCCTCGAGGTGGCGGCGTTGCCCACGCCGATCGCCATCGAGTGGAAGGTCGTCGCGGAAGCCTGATGGCCCGGCGGTCGCTCGACGAGCTCATTCTCCGCGTCATCAATTTCTATCCGCCTTATCTGGGTGCGGGGATCCGCGTCGTCCACCGCAAGGGTGACGCGTTCACGTTCCACGTGGAGATGGCTCTCCGCTTCTACAACCGCAACGCGTTCGGGACCCAGTTCGGGGGCTCGCTCTACGCGATGTGCGACCCCTTCTACTGCTTCCTCCTGCTCCGGCATCTGGGCCGTGAGCGGTTCGTGGTGTGGGACAAGGCCGCGTCGATCGAGTTCCGTCGGCCGGGGAAGGGCCGGGTCTTCGCCCGGTTCCACATACCCCCGGAGACTGTCGAGGCCATCCGCCTTCAGGCTGAGACCGGCGCCAAAGTGGAGCCCGTGCTCGAGACGGACGTCTTCGACGTGGCGTCGGGTGAGGTGGTCGCGCACGTGGTCAAGACGCTCTACGTGAGGAAGAAGCGGGATTCCGGCGGGGCAACCGCTGACCCGGGGGCAGCCCCGGACCCCCCGAAAAACAGGGCTTGAGCCGTTCTTTGGCCTCCTGACTGACCCTCCAGGCCTCCGTTTTGGGTTGGCACGCCCTTGCATAGGGTCAGGTGTTCGTCTTTCAACCAACTTCACGCCGAGCGATCGGCCGAACACTTTAAGGAGCCGTCATGAGCCTTCGTTCCAAGCTTCTCGCCAGCAGCCTCCTCCTCCCGCTCGCTTTCGCGTTCAGCGTGGTGGCGGCTCCTTCCGATGTGCCCGAGCTCATGGCCGAAGGTGAGGTCGCGCCCGTTCAGGACGACCGCCCGTTCACCTTCAACGGCACCGAGTACGCGAGCCAGGAGGCCTTCATCAAGGCCGGCCACCGCTGCTCGACCGCCGACCTCGACGAGTCCGCGAAGGAAGCCGTCGAAGCCGACGTGATGGTGTGGGAAGCCCAGAACGGCTTCTCCAACCGCGACTCGCTCGCCGTCAAGACGATCAACGTCTACTTCCACGTGATCAACAAGGGCACCGGTGCCGCGAACGGCGACATCTCGCAGAGCATGATCGACTCGCAGATCAGCGTGCTCAACGCGGCCTACGCCTCCTCCGGCTGGGCGTTCCGCCTCGCCGCCGTGGACCGCACCACGAACGCCACCTGGTACACCATGGGCTACGGCACCACCGCCGAGCGCAACGCCAAGACCGCTCTCCGCCGCGGCACCAAGGGCGACCTCAACGTCTACACCGCCAACATCGGCGGCGGCCTCCTCGGCTGGGCGACGTTCCCGTCCGACTACAACTCGGCCCCCTCGATGGACGGGGTCGTCCTCCTCACGCAGTCCCTCCCCGGCGGCAGCGCCGCCCCGTACAACCTCGGCGACACGGGCACCCACGAGGTCGGCCACTGGATGGGCCTCTACCACACGTTCCAGGGTGGCTGTAACGGCAACGGCGACTACGTGAGCGACACGCCGGCCGAGAAGTCCGCCGCCTACGGCTGCCCCTCGGGCCGCAACTCCTGCCCCAACAAGGCCGGCAACGACCCCATCACGAACTTCATGGACTACACCGACGACTCCTGCATGAACACCTTCTCCGCCGGTCAGGCGACGCGCATGGCCTCGCTCTGCGCCACCTACCGCGGTCTGTAAGAACACCTCGATGTCTCGGGAACGCCGGCCCCAGGCCGGCGTTTTCGTTTTCCGGTCTATCCGGCGACGACGACGGGCCAGGGCGAGGACGACAGCGCGTCCGCCCGGGCGGCCCGGAACGGTGAGCCGAGACGGCGGATGGCGGGCAGCAGCCTCCAGCGCGGACGGGGAAGCGGCAGCCGGCCGAGGGCGCGCGCGAGCCTCTCCACGATGGGCTGTCCGGCCTCGAACGAGTTCACGACGTTGGGGTGCGCTCGGCTGAACGCGAGGAGCCGCGCGAGGTACCAGTCCCGCGGGAGCGTCTCGGAGAACGCGAACACGGGCTCGAGGAGGTTCGCGTCCGGGGCCAGCTTCCCCTCCTCGACGAGCCGGCGGTGGAGGCCGGTTCCCCGATACACCCTCACTCCGTTCGTGATGTAGACGAGGTCCTTCGTCGAGATGTGCTCGTGGATGAACGCGAACGTCTCTTCCACGGTCCCCCGCGTCTCGCCGGGCGAGCCGATGAGGAAGATCCACACCGTGCGGATCCCGTGCTTCGGGAGCCAGGCCGCGAGCCGTGCGACGCCGTCGCGGTCGAAGCCCTTCTGGAGCCTTTCGAGCATGGCCGTGGAGGCCCCCTCGACCGTGGCCGACACGCTCGTGAAGCCGGCCTTCCGCATGAGCGCGATGAGCTCCTCGGTGACGCCCACGGGGTTCAGGCCCGCGGCCGAGAGCTCGACTCTCTTCGAGAGCCCCCTCCGGACGATCTCGTGGAGCACGGCGCGGGCGTGCGCCGCGGGGTGGGAGAACACGGCGTCCACGAACTCGAACCGCACGACGCCCCGGGCCACCGCGCGCTCGATCTCGAGGGCGACCTCCTCGGGCGTGCGATATCGGGTTCTCAGTCCCTCGAGGGAGCCGTACGTGCAGTACGTGCACGTGAACGCGCAGCCCCGCCGGGTCTGGATAGGGTAAACGCCGTCGTGCCGGTCGTAGCGCGCGACGTCGGTGTGGCCGAAGAGCGCGGCGTCGAAGAGCCCGTCGATGGGCTCGGCGAGGCCCACGCGCTGGTGCTCGAAAGCGCCCTCCGCGGAGATGCGGGCGAGGCCGGGCAGGGACATCGATGCCGTGGACTCGCCCGCGACGAGGCGCGAGACGAGCTCGGGAAAGCGCCGCTCCGCGTCTCCGGTGAGGAGCGCGTCCACGAGGTTCCGGCCGGAGGGTCCCCAGAGGCGGAGGAGCGCCTCGGGCTCGATCGAGGTCGCGGCGCCACCCAGGATGACCGGGACACCGGGCGCCGTGGCCCGGAGCGCCTCGAGGAGGCGCTCGATCTCGGGCAGGTAGTACTTCGTCTCGATGAGGTCGGAGTTGTCGATGTTGCGGAGCGACGCGCCCACGACCTCGGGCCGGAATTCCGCGACGACGCGTTCGATGGCCGCCTCGGGACTCTCCTCGAACATCAGATCCAGGACGCGCGCTTCGTGGCCGGCGCGCGCCGTGTGCGCCGCGACGATCGCGGGTCCCACGGGCATCACGGGAAACGGCGTCCGCTCCCGGTTCGTCGCGAGGAAGAGGACGCGCGCCACGCGCCGATGCTACGCGCCCGCCGTCACTCCATCTCGGCGGCCATCGCCAGGGACTTCGTCCCGGCCGGCTCGCCGCCCGGCGCCAGCACGAACGCGACGTCTCCCACGTTGGTGCCCGTCGGACCGGGGGAGAACGCGTCGCCCAGAGCAGCGAAGAACGGCGCCGTGTCGTTCTCCACGAGCGCACGCACCGCGTCGAGGCCCTGGGCCTCGGCCCGCCGCAGGGTCGTGTCGTCGACGAACGCGCCCGCCGCGTCGGCTTCGTGGTCCACGCCGTCGGTTCCGGCCACGAGGATGCAGGCGCCGGGCACGCCGGCGATGGGCGCGGCAGCGGCGAGGGCCAGCTCGCGGTTCCGTCCGCCGCGCCCGTCGCCCTTCACCGTCACCGTGGTCTCGCCGCCGAAGATCGTCACGAGCCGCCGCTCCGGAGCCCCGGGGCGTCGCACGAGGTTGCCGGCGGCCGCCCCCGCGAGCGCGAGCCTGCGGGCCGCGCTGCGGGCCTCGCCCGTGAGCAGCTCGGGGATGACGCGGGCGTCGGCGCCGAGACGGTGGGCCTCGTGCCGCGCGCCCTCGAGCGCCGTGCGGATGTCACCCAGAAGGACGCTCCAGCGGTGGCCGAGGAGGGGCCCCGGCAGGGGCGTGTCCTCGGCGCGTCCGGGCGCGTCCAGGTGCCCGCGCACGGCCGCCGGGATGAGGGGGAGCAGCCGGTAGCGGGAGAGGATGTCGTAGGCCTCGCGGCGGGAGGGCGGGAGGCCCACCGAGGGCCCCGAGGCCACCAGATGCCAGCCGTCGTCGCCGAGGTCCGAGAGCACGAGCGTCACCACGTCGGCCCCGCCCGCGGCCAGCGCGAGGCGTCCGCCCTTCACCCGCGAGAGCGCGCCGCGCACGAGGTTGATGTCGCGGATGGGGGCGCCCGCGGCGGAAAGCAGCGAGATGGTGCGGGCCTTCTCCTCGAGGGCGATGCCCTCGGCCGGCGCGCACATGAGGGCGGAGCCGCCGCCCGAGAGGAGCACGAGGAGGAGATCCTGCGCCTCCAGCCTGGCCACCAGGGACAGCGCGGCGGCAGCCGCGTCGGCGCTCTTGGCCGAAGGTACCGGGTGAGTCGCGGCCATCGTCCGGTAATTCGGCGGCAGCCCGTCGAACGACGAATACTCCGGCGCGATCACGAGAGCTTCCGTGATACGTCCCGCGAGCATGTGGCTCGCGGCGTGCGCCATCGCCACGGAGGCCTTCCCCAGCGCGAGGAGGGCCACCCGGTTCGGAACGAAGACGAACTCGCGCGAAGGAGTCTGCGGCGGCCTCACGAACACGGCATCGCCTCGCTTGCCGACGGCCTCGGCAACGAGGAGGGCCGGGTCCACGGCGGCGACGGCAGCCCGGTAGAGCGCCGTCAGGAGGGCACGTGCTTCCAAGTGAGCCTCGAATCTACCAGAACGGGCTATCCTCCTGATCCCGCATGGGCGGCAGAAGAGAAACTCAGGAGGCTGCATGAGCACGTCCCGTCACTCCCTCAGCGATCTCGAGAGCTCCGTGAAGCAGAGCATCACCGACGCGACCTCGAAGGCGAAGGACACCGCCTCCGAGATCGCCGACAAGGTCGAGGACGCCATCGACGAAGCCACGGCAGGCGGCAAGGAGATGGGCCGGAAGCTGAAGAAGGAGCTCGGTGAGCGCTGGAAGACGGTCGACAAGGCCGCGCACGACAACGCGTTCATCCTCGCGGCCGGCGCGCTCGGCGTCGGGGTTCTGATCGGCTATCTCATCGCGAGAAACGACGACTGAACCGGGCGAGCGCAGCGAGCGGAGCGGATGGGTGAGGGAAACCCATAGCTGGGTTTCCCGGTCACAGCCTCGCCATGAGCCTCTTGGCGAGCAGGTAGGCGTCGCCGGGCCAGCGCGCGGAGAGGTAGTTCCCGTCCTCGAGGACGAACGCCGCGCGATCGTCGGTCGAGGTGCCCTTGGACACGAGGTGGAGCGGGCCGCGCACGAACTGTGAAGGGTTCGCGAGCGCGGCCTTCACCTCGTCCTCCACGTACGCGGGATACGTGCGGTAGTACGTCCCGAGCCTCCAGGCCGTGAGCGCGTACGCCGTCCGCTCCATGTACTTCGGCAGGCACGTCGTGCGCTTGCCGTGGAGGAGGCTCTTGCCGTGGGTATCGCGGGCCCGGGCGAGGACGAGCACCCCGTGGCAGATCGCGGCGCAGGGACGCGCGAGAGCCCAGAACGCGGAGACCGCGCGGTGGAGCGCTTCGCTCGCGAGGTACTGGCGCATGCCCGGGGCATGGCCTCCGGGGAGGAGCAGCGCGTCGAAGCGCCCGACCTCGAGCTCCTCCCACCGGAGCGGCCGCTGGAACGCGATATCGCGTTCCAGCTCGCGGTAGAAGCCCTTCGCCTCCCTTTCGGCGCCGAGCTGCCCGAAGAGGACGCCCGTGAGGAGCAGCGGATCTCCGGCCGGCACGGCCCCGTGCTCCGTGGCGAAGACGACCTCGTGCCCCGCGCGCGTGAGGAGACGCCACGGCACGGCGACCTCGGTGACGTCGAAATCGCGGTCGGGCAGGGGGACGAGGATCCGCGCCACGTTCGTGCTTCAGCCTCTCCGGAGCCGCATCTCGTCGATGTCGAGCTCCTGCTGCAGCGCGTGGAACGTCTCGTCGCCGATGGTCTCCGAACGCCGCATGCGCGCGAGCTCCGTGCGCTGGGCCTCGATCGCCTCGCGCTTCAAAAGGAGCGTCATGCGGGCGTCCTTCGACGCCGGCGTGGACACGGCCTCGACCCGTGTGAGCGCCCGGAGCCTGAGCATCAGCTCGTTCCGCACCGGATGCACCTGGTGCCCGCCCAGCATCTTCTCCTCGGCCACGGTGTCCACGCGTACGAGCGCGGCCTCCGTGAGCGCGAGGCGGGCCTCCTTCTGCTCTTCCTGGAGGCTGCCGTCGTCGGCGACCTCGAGCAGGCGGATGAGGAGGGGCAGCGTGCCGCCCTGGATGACGAGGGTTCCGAGGATGACGCAGAACGTCAGGAAGATCAGCAGGCTCCGCGCGGGGAACGGCTCCCCGGAGGGCAGCGTGAGCGGCAGGGCGAGAGCCGCCGCGAGCGAGACGACCCCGCGCATGCCGGACCAGCCGGTGATGAGCACCCAGGTCGCGGGAGGGTACGGATGGGTCTTGCGGAACCTCGGGAACAGGAAGCGGGGGAGATAGGCGCCCGGGAACATCCACACGAGCCGCACGAGGATCGCGGCGCCCGTGGCCGCGAGCGCCGCCTTGACGATCAGGGCGGTGGGGTACTCGCGGAGAGCCGTGACCACCTCGGGGAGCTGGAGGCCGATGAGCACGAACGCGAGCGCTTCGAGCAGGAAGATGACCGTTCTCCAGACGTTCGTCGCGTGCAGCCGGATCTCCGAGGTGCCGATGAGCGGAAAGCACCGGCCCTGCACGAGGCCCGCGGCCACGACGGCGAGGACGCCCGAGAGGTGGAGGTGCTCGGCCACGATGTACGTGCCGAACGAGATGAGGAGGCTCGCCGTCGTCGCGAGGACGGGATCCTCGAAGAAGCGCTGGATCCGCACGAACAGGAAGCCGAGAGCCGTACCGAGAACGAGCCCTCCGGCCGCGAGCTTCAGGAAGTCCAGAGAGGCGGAGGCGAACGTCACGTGCGCGCCCGAGAGCACGGCCGCGAGCGCGAGCTTGTAGAGCACGAGGCCGGTCGCGTCGTTCACGAGGCTCTCGCCTTCCAGGATCGAGACGATGGGGCGCGGCAGGTGCATGCGGTGCGCGATGGCCGACGCGGCCACGGCGTCGGGCGGCGACACGATCGCTCCGAGCAGGAAGCACAGAGTCAGCGGGATGCTCGGAACGAAATAGTGGAGCGTGTAGCCCACGGCGGCCGTGGTGGCGAGCACGAGGCCGATCGCGAGGAGCGAGATGGACGTGAGGTTGTGCTTGAAGTCGCGCCGCGACGTGAAGTACGCGGCCGCGTAGAGAAGCGGCGGCAGGAACAGCAGGAATACGATCTGCGGGTCGAGGGTCACGTGCGGCAGGCCGGGCACGAAAGCGATGAGCCCGCCACCGACGACCATCGTGATCGGCGTGGGCACGGCTCCGAGCTTGCGGGCGAAGAGCGCGAGGAGCGTCGTGAGCACGAGGAGCGTGAGAACGGTTTCTACGGGATGCACGCAGGGAGAGATTGCCATGTCCGGAGACGGCCAGTCGACGCTCCGGGAAGGACCTACCTTCCGGGGCGAAGGAGATCCTCATGGACTTTCGCATCCGAGGCCTCGACCCCGCCCCGTTCCGCTCGTATTTCGAGCTCTCCGAAGACGAGCTCGCGCGGCGGGGGGCCCGCCGCTCGATCGTGACCGCCTCGCCCGGGACGCCGTGTCGCGTGAGCCTCGAGGACGCGCCGGTGGGGGAGGAGGTCGTCCTCCTCCACTACGCGCACCACACCACGGAGTCCTCGCCGTGTCGCGCCGCCGGCCCCATCTTCGTGCGCAAGGCCGCCGGGAGAGCGTTCGACGCCGTCAACGAGGTGCCGGAGCTGTTCCGCACGCGGCTCCTCTCGGTACGCGCCTACGACGACGCCGGCTTCATGGTCGCCGCCGACGTCGTGGAGGGCACGGTGCTCGAGGGCACCATCGACAAGCTGCTCGGAAAGACATCGACGGCCTTCCTCCACGTTCACTACGCGCGTCCGGGCTGCTTCGCCTGCCGCGTCGAGAGAGCGTGATCCCTAAAGGCTGACGACGCGTCCCTCGGTGAAGCACCCGCGTGTCTCGTCGAACACGGGTGCTTCGCCGTATTCCTTCGCCTTGCCGGTCGCCCAGAGGTACGCGGCGAACGCCGCGGCGGCGGCATCGAGCTGGTCGTGCGTGACGGCGTCGGGACCGTGCGCGAGCTCGATGCCGAGCCCCCGCAGCAGGTCGTAGCGCGCTCTCCGGCCGGAGGGCAGGGTCTTCTTGGGCATCGCGTGGCCGGCCCACTGGCCCCAGAGGTGATCGAGGTTCACCTCCAGGAGCATCGTGCTCTCCCAGGGCGCCTCGCCCAGCACGCCGAAGCCGGCGTTCCGGAGGTTCGAGAAAAGGAGCACGCTGCCCGGGAGGGTCGCGCTCGTGCGGCCCGGCCTGCCGGAGGGCTTGCCGAACTTGCCCGACTGCGTGAGGTGCTTCATGGCCTCGCGCACCTTATGCCCGGCGCCCGGCAGCGCCATGGGGCCGTCGACGGCGATGACGAAGCCGTCCTGGGCGATGTCGGGCGAGACGATGCCGTCGCCCGTGGGCGAGAACGTCCACGTGCGGAAGCGCACGCGCCGCCAGCGGTCCATGGCCGCGATCGACACCGGGCGCGTCTCGAGAGCCTCCGGATCCTCGAGCGCGACTCCCAGGAACCAGGCCCGCCCGCCGGGCGAGGTCTGCACCTTGGCGCCCTTCGAGGCCTCGCTCGCGGCCATCTCGATGGGCGCGCCGCCCGCCTTGTGGGCGAGCCGCTGGAGGCCGTCGTAGGCCGCGTACTTGAAGCACTCGGCGAGCGTCGGGAAGTTGAAGACCGCCGTCAGGAAATCGTCCAGCCGGCCGTCTTTCATCATGAGCATCTGGGGAATGTGGACGAGCTCGGAGGCCGCGCCGCCGAGGACGTGAGCCCCCAGGATCTTCCGCGTCTCGGGGTCGAAGATGAGCTTCACGAAGCCGTCGGGATCGCCCGTGATCTGCCCGCGCGCGTTGTTCTCGTAGCGCGAGCGGCCCACCTCGTAGGGCGTGCCCTTGGCCTTCAGCTCGTCTTCCGTGGCCCCGATCATCGAGATCTCGGGGATCGTGTACACGCCGTACGGAAAGAGCTCGGCGATCGACGCCGCCATGCCGACGCCGAACGCGCGCCGCGCGGCCACGCGGCCCTGATCCATCGAGGTGGCGGCGAGAGCGGGGAAGCCGACCACGTCGCCCGCCGCGTAGATGCCGGGGACGTTCGTCTCGAAATTCCCGTTCACGTTGATCTTGCCGCGCTCGTCGTAGAGGACGCCGGCCTTCTCGAGGTCCAGCCCGCGCGTGTTGCCCTGGCGGCCCGCCGAGAACAGCATCTTGTCGGCCTTGAGGATGCGGCCCGATTTCAGAGCCAGGCGGAGCGCGTTCGTGGCGAGCCCGGGCTCCCGCGAGATGTGCTCCACCGCGTCGCCGAGGAGCACCTCGCCGCCCATGCGCTCGAGCGCGATCTTGAACGCGGAGGACAGCTCGGAGTCCAGGAAGCCGAGCACGCGGTCGCGCCCTTCGATGAGCGTGACGCGGGTGCCGAGCGCCGCGAAGATCGACGCGTACTCGCAGCCGATGACGCCGCCGCCGACGACGGCCATGGTGTCGGGAATTCGGTCCAGGTCGAGGAGCTGGTCGGAATCCTCGACGTCCGGATCCGCGAACGAGAGACCGCGTGGCGGGAGCGGCGAGGAGCCCACGGCGATGAGGATCACGGGCGCCTCGAGGCGCCGCGTCTCGGTGCCGTCCTGCGCGTAAACGCCCAGCGTGTGCGCGTCCAGGAAGCGGGCCGTGCCCAGGATCAGCTCGATGCGGTGCCGCTCGAGGTTGCGCCTGATCTGCCGGGTCTGCCGCTCGATGACGTCGCGCAGACGGCCCACGAGCTGCCGGATGCTCTTCTTGCGGTCCAGCCGGAGCGTCATGCCGTACAGCTCGCGCCGCTGGAAGCCCGTCAGGTAGAGCGCGGCCTCGCG
>JAEUQS010000479.1 GCA_016789625.1 Acidobacteriota bacterium
GGCTCCGCTCATCCCTCTCCCCTCAGCCGATGCTGGAGCGACGCCAGGAGGTTCAGCGCCGCGAGCGGAGTGGTGGCGGGGACGTCGATTCTGCGAAGCGCTTCGAGCACGACCTCATCCTGCCCCCGGAAGAGGTCGAGCTGCACGTCTTTTTGTCCTGCCCGCGGCGCTTCGTGAGCCGCGGGCACGTGCTCCGCGAGCCGCGGACGCCCGGCGACGTCGAGCTGCTGGCGCTCGAGATTCGCCAGAATCTCGCGGGCCCTGGCCAGCACGGGCTCGGGGATGCCCGCGAGGCGCGCCACCTGGACGCCGTAGGAGCGATCGGCCACGCCGTCCACGACCTTGCGGAGGAAAACGACGTCGTTCTTCCACTCTTTCACGGTCATCGTGCGGTTGACCACCGGAGGCAGCACGAGCGCGAGCTCGGTGAGCTCGTGGTAGTGCGTCGCGAAGAGCACGCGCCACGGACCGCCTTCCTGGTGCTCTCCCTGCGCGAGCCGCTCGGCGATCGCCCACGCGAGGGAGAGCCCGTCGAACGTGGAGGTGCCGCGCCCGATCTCGTCGAGCACCACGAGGCTGCGCTTCGTGGCGTGCCTCAGGATGTGCGCCGTCTCGGCCATCTCCACGAGGAACGTCGACTCGCCCCGCGCCAGGGAATCCGAGGCGCCCACGCGCGTGAAGATCCGGTCGCAGAGGCCCACGGTCGCGCGCGCCGCGGGCACGTAGGAGCCCATGTGAGCGAGGAGCACGAGAAGCGCGTTCTGCCTCAGATACGTGGACTTGCCACCCATGTTCGGACCCGTGAGAACCACGACGCGCGTCTCCTCCGAGAGGGATGTGTCGTTGGGCACGAACGCGTCACGCGGGCGGAGCGCCTCCACCACGGGATGCCGGCCCTCGAGAACCTCGAGCACCGGCTCGTGGGAGAGCGTGGGCCGCACCCAGCGGGCCCTCCGCGCGACGCGGGCGAGCGCGAGGAGCGCGTCGTAGAGCCCCAGCCTCTCCACCGCGACGAGGAGGCCCGGGGCCTCGGCCACCGCGCCGGCGACGCGCTCGCGGAACCGTTCCTCCTCGCGGGCGAAGAGCTTCGCGTCCGCCGAGCGGAGCTTCTCGTCGGCCTCGACGAGCGCGCGCGTCGCGTAGCGCTCGACGTTCGCGAGGGTCTGCCTTTTCAGCGCGTCCTCGGGGATCTTCGCGCGGGCCGAGCCCGGCACCTCGAAGACGTGCCCGAACACCTGGTTGAACTTGACGCGCAGCGTGGGGATCGCGCGCGCGGCTCGCTCCTCGGACTCGATGCCGGCGAGGATCTCCGAAGAGCTCCGGCGCAGCGCGCGCAGCTCGTCGATCTCGGGGTCGACGCCGTCCCGGAAGATGCCGCCCTCCTTGGCCGAGAGCGGCGCCGTTTCGGAGAGCTCGGCTCGCAGGCGGTCCGCGAGCCCCAGCGGAAACGCCTCGGGCGAGGCCTCGCCGCCCTTGCGCAGAAGAGTCGCGCGATACGGGCGCCCCGCGGCGTCGATGACCCGCGCGGCACGGGCGAGCCCCTCACCGAGGAGCGCGAGGTCCCGCGGCGTGCCCGCGTTCACGGAGAGGCGGGCGAGAAGCCGGGGAACGTCGGGCACGGTGGAGAGAGCGCGCGCGAGATCGTCCAGCCGCTCGGGCTCCTCGAGGAGCTCCTCGATCGCGTCCAGGCGGTCCTCGATGGCGCCGGAGCGGCCGAGCGGACGCTCGAGCAGCCGGCGCAGCGCGCGCGCCCCGAACGAGGTCGAGGTCTCGTCCAGAACCTGGAGCAGCGAGCCCTGCCTCGCGCCCTCGCGCTGCGTGCGGAAGAGCTCGAGATGTCCCGCCGTCACGGCGTCCACCACGAGCCCGTCCCCGGGCTGCTCGGTGCGCAGGCGCGTGAGGTGCGCGCAGCTCGCGCGCTGCGTGCCCCGGGCGTAGGTGAGCACGGCCGCGGCCGCTTCCGCCGCGGGCCCTGGCGTGGCGGGCAGGCCGAACGCGTCCAGCGTGCCCGTGCGGAAGTGGTCGAGGAGGAGATCGGTCGCGGAGCGGCCCCGAGGAGAGTCCGACGCGAGAGGCGAGAGCACGGGACGCTCTCCCGGAAGAGACCCGAGGAGCCTCGCGACCTCTTCGCGGTCGGCCGGAAAGCAGACCACCTCGCGTGGCGGGCGCACGCCGAGCGCATCCTCGGGAGACGCGTCGGGCGGCAGGCGCAGCACGCTCCAGTCGCCGGTCGAGAGGTCCAGGAACGAGATCGCCGTCTCGGTTCCGTTCCAGGCGATGGCGGCCAGCTCGTTGGCGCGGCGCGCGTCGAGTCGCTCGGGATCGGTGACCGTTCCCGGCGTGACGATGCGGACGATCTTCCGCGCGACGAGCGTCCTGCCCTTGACCGAGGGCTCGACCTGATCGCCGATCGCGACCTTCTTCCCCGCCGCGACGAGCTTGGCGATGTAGCCCTCGGCCGCGTGGTGCGGGATGCCGCACATGGGCGCCTCGATGTCGCTGTCCTTGTGGCGGGCCGTGAGCACGAGCCCGAGGAGCGGGGCGGCGATCTCGGCGTCCTCGAAGAACAGCTCGAAGAAGTCGCCGAGCCGGTACAGGAGCAGCGCGTCGGGCACCTCGCGCTTGAGGCCGAAGTACTGCTCGAGCATCGGAGTGGTACGCATCGGGGCGGCGGATGCTAGCGCGAGGGGCCATGTTGCTACGATCGGGGTAACAGATGCCCCGACGTTTCCTCGCGATCGACACCGCCTCCCCCGCCCCCTCGCTGGCTTTCGGAGAAAAGCTCGTGAAGCTGTCGGGCGCCGCGACCGAGGAGCTGCCGGCCCGGGTGAGCGAGCTCCTCGAGCTCGCGGGGGCAACCCTCGCGGACGTCGAAGGCGTTGCCGTGCTCTCCGGACCGGGCTCCTTCACCGGCATTCGCGCCGGCATCGCGTTCGGACGGGGCCTCGCCCGCGGGCGCGGGGTGCCTTTCGTCCTGCTGGGCACGTTCGACGTCGCCGCGCGCGCTCTCGGGGACCTCGGCCTCGGCGACGCGGCGCTGCACCTCTCGGCCCTGCGGGGCCAGGTGCACGTCGCGATCCGGAGGGGGCCAACCCTGCGCATCGACGGCGCGCCGAGGTCGGCGGCGGAGGCCTCCGCCGAAGCGCTGGAGCTGGGACTCGAGGTCGTGGATCTCGGGTCGCGGAAGCTGCCCCTTGCGGGAGCGCTGGCGCACCTGGCCGGGTCGGGGTTCGAGGGCGGGGCCGGCCCCGCCTACGGCCGCCCGAGCGCGGCGGAAGAGAAGCTGGGCGCCGCATGAGCGTGCGGGCCCTGGCCGCTCCCGTGCTCCTCACCACGGCGACCCTCGACGACGTCGACGAGGTGGCCGAGCTGGAATCCCGGGCCTTTCCGGTGCCCTGGAAAAAGGAGTCCTTCGTTTCCGAGGTGGGTCTCCTCTACCGGTAC
>JAEUQS010000480.1 GCA_016789625.1 Acidobacteriota bacterium
TGAAGGAGTGGTGGAGGGAGGAGCCATCTGCCTCGCGGGCCTCGTCGAGGAGGGCGATCTCGAGGAGCTCGCCCGAGAAGGCGCCCGTGGGGTCGAGGCGCAGGAAGAGCGTTGCGCCGTCCTCGGAGAGTCCGAACCGGACCTCCTTCACCACGCGTCCGCCGCCGCCCATGGTCCCCCGGGCTCTCACGAGGAAACGTCCCGCTCCGAGCCATTCGAAGTAGTCGGTCATGCGCCCGTCGAGCGTCGGCGCGATCGGCCGCGACTCTCTCACGAGAGGCGCTCCCGGCTCGGGAGCGAGGGGTTCCTCGAGCGCGGCCGGCGGGGTCTTGCCGGCCGCGCGGTAGGCCGCCGAGAGCTGTGCGCGGAAGAGCTCGTCGAAGAGCGGGTCCTCGGCGCTCGAATGGGGCTCGCCGAACCACCAGAAGAAGTCCGAGGCCTCGGCCGCGAGGAGAGCCGCATGGACGCGAGACGGCACCTTGCCTTCCGCCGTGAGGAACGGGGAAAGCTCCGAGCGCGCCCGTGTGAGCAGCTCCCAGGCGCGGTTCTTCACCGGGTCCCCGATCCACGTGGAGAACGAGCCCTCGATCCACGAGCCTGCGACGAGGCGCTCGAGCGGCCGGGGCGTGAGCCCGGCGCGCAGGAGGCGCGACGGCGTCGTGACCTCGATCCAGGGCTCGGCCGCGAGGGCGTTCGTGAGCGCCGTGAGGAAGGGCTCGCCCTCCTCCTCGTAGCTCTCCCAGGGGTTCTCGCCGTCCAGCACGACCGGCACCACGAGCTCGTCGGCCTCGGTGTTCGCGTCGCGACGCAGCGCGCGCAGGTGCGCGACGACGTCGTGCGCGGCGTCGGCCGCCCGCCAGGTGGCGTACGTGAAGCCGATGCGGTCCGACAGGAAGCGGTCCCTGAAGAAGATCGCCGGAGTGCCCGCGCGGAGCCGCCGCGGATGGAACACGAGAGGGGTCCTTGCACCCAGAGGCAGGTGGGGCCGCCCGAGCGACTGGAGCAGGATCTCCTCGTCGGTCGCCACCCAGGAGACGCCGGCGTCGCCGAGGATCGCGAGGACCGGCTCCGAGAGGGATCCCTCGGGCGGCCACATGCCGTTCGGGCGGAACCCGAAGTGCCGCGCGAACGTCGCGAGGCCGAGCCGCGTCTGCAGGGCCGCGTCCTCGGGCCTCTGGAACGGGGCCTCGGGAATCGCCATCGAGGGGCGCGCCTCGCGGGCCGACCGCGTGTCGCAGAGGAGCGGCAGGATGGGATGGTGGTAGGGGCTCGTCGTGGCCTCCACGACGCCGCTCGCGAAGGCCGCGGCGAAGCCGGGGAGGACCCGCGAGACATGCGCCGACTGCAGGTCGAGGAGCTCGTTCTTCTCGGCCTCCGAATAGCCGCTCCCCTTTTCGCGGAGGGCCTTCACGAGCGGTTCCCTGCGGAGGGCGCGGCCGCACCAGGCGAGGTGGAAGTGCACGGTGAGATCGAGGAGATCCCGTTCGGTGAACGCGTCCCGCGGGGTTTCCCGGAGGGCGGCGTAGCGGGGGACGGGCTTGATGTGCCGATCCTGGTGAACCGAGAAGAAGTGCCGCGTCGCGAAGGCCCGGTCCGTCTCCGACCAGCCGGCGATGGGCTTTCGCGCGAGGTCGAGGAACGAGTCCGAGGCGCCGCCCGCCAGGAGCTCGAGCTGGTCGAGCAGCGAGGGGACGACGTTCACGACGTGCGGGACCCGGGGATCGCGCGAGAGGAGGGCGGGAAAGTCCAGGTAGTTCTTCAGCGCGTGGAGCCGCACCCAGGGAAGGCGCGCGGTCGCGCGGCCCGGCTCGAAGTACCAGGGCTGGTGGAGGTGCCAGAGGAAGAAGACACGGACCTTCGGACCGGAAGGCACGGGCCGAGTCTACGGCCTCTCTGGTAGCATCGCCGATCCGGGCCCCTGGATGAGCTCGGGTCCCGCGCGACGATCCCCTTCGAATCGTGTCAGGTCCGGAAGGAAGCAGCACTCAGGAGGTCAGATCGGGCGCCGCGGATCACCCGGGCTCATCGAGGGGCTCGTCCTGTAGAGTCCGCCTCCTGTGACGGAAACCTCCGCTTACGTTCCTCTCGCGCGCAAGTGGCGCCCGCGGACCTTCGTCGACGTCGTCGGGCAGGAAGAGATCGTCCGGGCCCTGACGAGCGCCGTGACGGCCGACCGGCTCGCCCACGCGTACCTCTTCTCGGGACCCCGCGGCGTGGGCAAGACCACGAGCGCCCGTCTGCTGGCCGCGGCCATCAACTGCTCGAGCTTCCCCAAGCCCACGCCGACGCCGTGCGGGACGTGCGCCTCGTGTCTCGAGGTGCTCGAGGGCCGCTCGATCGACGCGCTCGAGATCGACGGCGCGACGCACGGAAAGGTCGACCAGGCCCGCGACCTCATCGAGGTCGTGTCCTACGCGCCGGTGCGCGACCGCCGCAAGGTCCTCATCATCGACGAGGTCCACGCGATCTCGTCGGCCGCGTTCCAGGCCCTCCTCAAGACGCTCGAGGAGCCGCCGGCGCACGCCGTGTTCATCCTCGCGACCACGGAACGCCACAAGATTCCGGCCACGATCCTCTCCCGCTGCCAGCGCTTCGACTTCCGCCGGCTCACCGACGACGAGGTGGCCGACCGGCTCGCCGAGATCGCCCGCCGCGAGGGCTACGCCGTCGCGGGGGAGGGACGGTCCGGCTCGTTGAACGTCGAGCGGGCGGCGCTCGCGTCGCTGGCCGCGGCCGCGACCGGCAGCCTTCGCGACGGCCTCTCGCTCTTCGACCAGGCGGTGGCCCGGGCGGTGCCCGAAGGGCCGACGGCGGGCGGAACCGTCACCGCCGCCGACGTAGCCGCTCTGCTCGGCGCGCCCGACCGTTCCGCGCTCGTCGCCCTCATCGAGGCCGTGCTCGCGAGCGATCGCGCCGAGGTGCTCCGCGGCGTGGCCCGGCTGGATGCCGCCGGCGCGGATCCCCGGACCACGCTCCACGACCTGACGTCGCTCGTGCGCGGGGTCGTGAGGCTCGCGGCCGACCCGAAGGCCGCGCCCCCGCCGGGGCTCTCCGAGGACGCCTCCGCGGCGCTCGTGTCCCTCTCCAAGAGCACGCCGTATGGCTCGCTCCTGCGCATCCTCACGCTCCTGCTGGAGGGCGACGGCAGCGTCCGGCGCTCCGACGTCCCCGTGCTCGCGCTGGAGGTACTCCTCCTGCGGCTCGCCGAGATGCCGCGCCTCGTCGCGATCGAGGAGATCCTGGCGGGCCGGCTGCCGCTGCCGTCGACCGGTGGGTCGATGTCGACCGCCGGTTCGACGGCGAATGCCGGGTCGTCCGTTTCGAGCGCGCCGGCCGAAGCGGCCGTCCCGCCTTCAGCGGCACCGAAGGCCGCGCCGGTCCCCCGTCCCGCGGCCCCTGCCGCGCCCTCGGCCCCTGCTCCGGCAGCGGAGCCCGCGTTCGAAGGGCTCGCGCCCCTCGACCTCACCCCTGACCGGCCGGCGGACCCCGTCGCCACCTTCCGGGCGGCCGTTGATCAGGCGCACACGCAGCTCGGAGCCGTGCTCGAGGACGCCGACGTCACGGTCTCGGGCAGCATCGTGACGATCCGCCTCCACCAGGCCGACCCCAAGATGGCGGCCCGGCTCCGCGAGCCCAACATGGGCAAGGTGCTCGAGAAGGCTGCCGTGTCGATCCTGGGGAAGGCGGCGCGGGTCGCCATCGTGATCCCGGAGGCCGCGGCCCCTGCCGACGTGAAGAAGGCCGATCCGAAGGCCGTCGCCAAGGCCGAGCTCACGAAGGAAGTCGAGAGCGATGCCGCGCTCCGCCGGGTGCGCGACCTCTTCGGCGCCGAGGTCGTGGACATCAAGCGCGACGGCGGGAGATAGCGCCGCTCCATGGCCGCGCTCCCCTCGTTCGATCGTCTGATGGCCGCCCTCGAAAGGCTGCCAGGCATCGGGCCCAAGAGCGCGCGTCGCATGGGGCACGCCCTCCTTTCGATGGGCGAGGCCGAGGCCGAGGCGCTCGTCTCCTCGATCACCGAGGCGCGCTCGCGTACGAGAACCTGCTCCATCTGCCGCTCCCTCACCGAGGAAGACCCCTGCCGCGTGTGTACCGACCCCACGCGGGACGCCCGGCTCCTCGCGGTGGTCGAGGACGCGGCCGACGTCGAAGTGCTCGAGAAGACCCGCGAGTTCCGCGGGCGCTATCACGTTCTGGGCGGCGCGCTCGCGCCGCTGCGGGGCATCGGCCCCGACGACCTTCACGTGGACGGGCTGCTCTCCCGCGTCGCCTCGGATGGCGTGGAGGAGGTCCTTCTGGCCACCAACCCCAACGTCGAGGGCGAGGCCACGGCCCTCTA
This sequence comes from Acidobacteriota bacterium, assembly GCA_016789625.1. Taxonomy (GTDB): domain Bacteria; phylum Acidobacteriota; class Thermoanaerobaculia; order UBA5066; family UBA5066; genus JAEUQS01. The sequence continues at coordinate 4,340 of JAEUQS010000480.1, forward strand.
TCTGGCCCGGAGGCTGAAGCCGATGGGTCCCCGCGTCACGCGGCTCGCGCTCGGTCTCCCCGTCGGGGCCGCGCTCGAATTCGCCGACGAGGTGACCCTTTCGCGGTCTCTGACGGGCCGAAGGGAGATTTAGCCACACGTATCCGGGCGCCACGCGGGCTTTCGGTTACACTACGGCTTCTTGCGCTATGGCTCAATTCGTACTCTTTGACGAAGAGTTTCAGCAGATCAAGGAAGTGATAGGCCGGCTCCGGGCGGATGCCCAGGCCAAGGTCGTCTTCATCGTGGACAAGAACGGTCAGCAGATCGCCGCTCAGGGCGATCTGGAGGCCCTCGACACGACGTCGCTCGCTTCCCTGACCGCCGGAAACGTCGCTGCGACCGATGGACTCGCCAAGCTGATCGGCGAGAAGGAGTTCCCCGTCCTCTTCCACGAGGGCGAGCGGGACAACGTCTACATCTCCATCGTCGGCCAGCGGGTCATCCTGGTCGTGATCTTCGACGAGCGTTCGTCGCTCGGCCTCGTGAGGCTGCGTGTCCGCAAAGCGAACCAGGACCTCGAACGCATCTTCGTGGCGATCCAGGCGAAGGTGGAATCCGAGAAGGAGCGCAGGACCGATGGCGTGGACTCTCCGTTCGCGGAGATCACCGATGACGACATCGACAGCTTGTTCCGGGAGTAAGCGGGGCCTCGATCGATGACCTTCATCAATTACGCAGCACGAGAGATCAACTGCAAGATCGTGTACTACGGTCCCGGTCTCTGCGGTAAGACCACGAACCTCCAGTACATCTACGACAGGACCAACCCGGCGGCCAAAGGCAAGCTCATCTCCCTGGCCACCGAGACCGACCGAACGCTGTTCTTCGACTTCCTGCCGCTCGATCTGGGCACGGTGCGTGGCTTCAAGACCCGCTTCCACCTCTACACGGTCCCCGGCCAGGTCTTCTACGACGCGAGCCGCAAGCTGATCCTCAAGGGCGTCGACGGCGTGGTCTTCGTGGCCGACTCGCAGGAAGCCCGCATGGATGCGAACGTCGAGTCGATGCGCAATCTCGAGAAGAACCTCGAGGATCACGGCTTCGACCTGAACACGATTCCCTACGTCCTTCAGTTCAACAAGCGCGATCTGCCGACGGCCCTTCCGGCCGACGAGATGTACCGGCAGCTGAACTACAAGGGCGAGCCCACGTTCGAGGCGACCGCTCCGCTCGGCACCGGCGTGTTCGACACGCTCAAGGCCGTCGCGAAGCAGGTGCTGATGGAGCTCCGGAAGAAATAGGCCTCAGTTGCCTGGGGGAACCATGGCCGGTTGCCGCAATCGCATTCGCGATTGACGGCGACCTCCGCTCCGCTCCGGTTCCCCCAAACCCCCTCCGAGCCAATCACGCTTTTTTCGGGGTGGCGCGTGCCTCCTATTCCTCGGGGAGGGAGTTCTCCGTCTCTTCGACGCGGGTGCCGCCCGGCAGGGCGTACTTGAAGACGATGTCGGCCATGCGCTCGGAGAAGAGCGCGCGGGAGAGGACGTCGTCGAAGCCCGCGGCAACGGCCTTCTCCTTCAGGTCCTTACGCACGTGCTCGTAGAAGCCCACGACGGGGATCGCCTTGCCCGCCACCGTCTTCTTGAAGGCGGCCACGGCCGAGAAGGGTTCCGCACGGAGGGAGAGGTCCACGAACACGACGCCGGTTTCCGAGACGTTGGCCTCGTCGTCGAGGGCGCCGGGGTTGGCCACGAACACGGCATCGGAACCGGCGGACTTCACCGCGTGATCGATCTTTGCGCGCCAGAAGAGATCGTCGACGAGGACGAGCACCCTGTGGTTGACCATGGCGTCTTCTCCTTCGGGCGCTTCGTAAGCACCTGTTCATCCGTGCTCATCGATGGGCCGATGGAACAGGACCGTGAACGAAAACAGTATACGGTCGCCGTGAATTCCCCTCTGCGTTAGACAGGCGGGCGTGCGCAGTGTCACACTCGAAGCTCACGTCCCCATCCGGGTTGAGGAGAGTTAGAGCATGAGCGAGAACGGCGCGAAAGCCGATTTCAAGCCATACGTACCCGCCGAGCAGACGATGGCGGAGTTCACGCTGAAGTCGGTGGGCTTCGGCGCCTTCTTCGGCATCGTCTTCGGGGCCTCGACGGTCTACCTGGCCCTGAAGGCCGGACTCACCGTCTCCGCCTCGATCCCGATCGCCGTCCTGGCGATCTCGCTCCTCAAGAAGCTCGGGGGCTCCACGATCCTCGAGAACAACGTCGTGCAGACGATCGGCTCGGCCGGCGAGTCCATCGCCGCGGGCGTCGTCTTCACGCTGCCCGGCTTCCTCTTCCTCGCGATCGATCCGGCGACGAGACAGAGCATCGGGGCGCCCTACTTCACGTACTGGACGATCTTCACGCTGGCGCTCCTCGGCGGGTTCCTCGGGACGCTCATGATGATCCCGCTCCGAAGGTCTCTCATCGTGAAGGAGCACGGCGTCCTGCCGTATCCCGAGGGCACGGCCTGCGCCTCGGTCCTCATCGCGGGCGAGAAGGGCGGCGACCTCGCGAAAACGGCCTACATGGGCGTCGGGTTCGCGTTCGTTTACGCGATCCTCCAGAAGCTCTTCAAGGTCATCGCCGAGACCCCGGCTCTCGTCTCGAGGCAGACCAACAAGTACTTCCCCTCGGCGACGCTCAACGCCGAGATCACGCCCGAGTACCTCGGCGTGGGCTACATCATCGGGCCCCGCATCGCGGGCGTTCTCGTGGCCGGCGGCGTGCTCGCCTGGCTCGGGCTCATCCCGCTCCTCGCGACCCTCGTGCCGCCCGACGTCATCGCGGCGCAGCTCGTGAAGCTCGGATACCTCAAGGACATGGCCACGGCCGGCGGCGCCGGGAACTGGGACCCCGCGACCCACACGTTCGGCAGCATGACGACCGCGATCTACCGCGCCTACATCCGCCAGATCGGCGCGGGCGCCGTCGCCGCGGGCGGCTTCATCACGCTCATCAAGACGCTTCCGACGATCGTTTCGAGCTTCAAGGACAGCCTCGCCTCGTTCAAGGAAGGCGCCGCCGGCGGCATCGCGAAGCGCACGGATCGCGACCTGCCGATCTCGGTCGTCCTCTTCGGCAGCGCGGCCCTCATCCTCATCCTCGCGTTCATTCCGAAGATCGTCCCCGGCACGTCGATCTTCTCGAAGCTGGGTCTCGGCATCATGATCGTGGTCTTCGGCTTCTTCTTCGTCACGGTCGCGAGCCGCATCGTGGGCATCATCGGCTCCTCGTCGAACCCGATCTCGGGCATGACCATCGCGACCCTGATGGCGACGTGCCTCATCTTCGTGGGCATCGGCTGGACCGGCGACATCTACCAGCCCATGGCTCTCTGCGTGGGCGGCATGGTGTGCATCGCGGCCGCGAACGCGGGCGCCACCTCGCAGGACCTCAAGACGGGATACATCGTCGGCGCCACGCCGCGGGCGCAGCAGATGGGCCTCCTCATCGGTGCCGTCGCCGCGGCCGTCGTCATCGGCATCACGGTGCAGGTGCTCGACACGCCCACCCAGGCTCTTCGCGACCAGGGCATCCAGCACGCCATCGGCTCGGACAAGTTCCCGGCGCCCCAGGGCACGCTCATGGCGACCCTCATCAAGGGTCTCCTCGCCCAGAACCTCGACTGGCAGTTCGTGCTCGTCGGCGTGTTCGCGGCGATCACGATGGAGCTGTGCGGCGTGAAATCGCTTTCCTTTGCGGTCGGCCTCTACCTTCCCCTCTCGACGACGGCCCCGATCTTCGCGGGCGGCGCGGTGAAGGGCATCGTGGACTGGCTCGAGGAGCGCAAGCACGGCAAACCCGCCGAGGATTCGGAGCTCGGGCCCGGAAACCTGTTCGCGACGGGGCTCGTGGCGGGAGGCGCGCTCCTGGGAGTGATCGCGGCGTTCATGACGGTCTTCGCGGAGGATTTCGTGAAGAAGCTGTCGGTGGAGGCTTCGCTCGAGCACGCGCTGGGAGCGGGCGGATATCAGATCCTGGGTGTCGCGTTCTTCGCGTTCATGGCGTTCGTGCTGTTCACGATTGCCCGAAGGCCCCAAACCGTGAAGGTCTGAAGTTGATCCTGGGGGTTTCTCGATCCCCCAGGCCCCCGGAGAAAGAAGGCCCCCGCGAGGGGGCCTTCCGTTCTTACAGGAAGAACAAAGGGAGGAGCGTCGACTCGAGCCTTCGGAAGAGCGCGGCCGTCGCCTCGACGTCGCGGCGGCCGTACTCGAGGATCTCGGCGATGCGGCCCTGCCGGAAGGCCTCTCCCACGTGAGCGCCCGAGACGTCGCCCACCTTGGGCGACGGGATTCCGAACGACACGCACGCGACGTGCAGGCTCGGCCGGGCCTGCATCGCTCCCTGGAACGTGAGGACCTCGTAGAGGTCCACGTGCTCGCGCAGGTTGTACCGGTTGCCCACGAGGTTCCGGGTGGGCTTGAGGCCGTGGATCGCGCTCCTGACGGAAAGGAAGGGGCCGTCGAACCCCCGGCCATTGAACGTCACGACGCGGTCGCACTTCGCGAGGCTCGCCCAGGTTTCCGCGAGGATCGCGGCCTCGGTGCCTCCGAAGAGATCGAAGAGCCCGTCGGCCGAATCCGACTCCATGGGCTTTTCGCTCTCGAAGAGGAGACGTCCGTTGCCGGTGTCCGGATCCAGGAGCGAGACGACGATCACCTTCGCGGCATAGGGCGAGAGGGAGCGGAGGTCCTTCTTCGCCCGGTAGGCTGCTCCGCCCTCGGCGCCTTTCGTGATCGTCGCCCGCTGGATGGGGTCGAGGTCCAGCCAGGGGAGCGCCGCCGTCTCGATGTCGAGGACGAGCGTTCTCATGGAGTGCCGCCGGGCGCCTCTGCCGGAGAGGCCGTGAGCCGTGCCGTGAGCCAGGCGAAGGCCAGCTGCTTCGCGTCCGGGTGGGCGGTGAAGAGGGCGAAGTTGTGCGCGGCTCCCGGATAGAGCTTCATTCCCTTGGGCTCCTCGGCGGCCGAGTGGATCTCCTCGGCCGAGGCCTTGCGACCCGGATCCTTCTCCGTCGCGAGCACGAGAGTGCCCTTCGCGTGGGTGGGCCGGCCGCCCGCGAGGAAGGGGAGCTTGTCGGTGTTCACCGAGACGGCGACGGCGGCGTCGGCCCAGGACGAAGCCGTCGCGAGGAGCGCGAGGCTGCCGCCCACCGAGACGCCCAGGACTCCCACCGCGGGCGCCCGCTCGCGCAGCCAGGCGCAGGCCGCCTCCACGTCCCGCGGGAAGCCCGAGGGGCTCCGGAGCAGCGTGGGCGACGGCCGCACGTTGGGCTTGCCGTCCTGCTGGGTCGATTCGCCGTGGCCCCGGAGGTCCAGCGCGAGCGTCGCGAAGCCGAGGCTCGCGAGCTCATCGGCGAGCGCGGTCCACTCGCGCCGCTCTCTCGCGAAATCGTGAACGAGCAGGAGGGCCGGCGCATCGCTTCGCGCCGGGTTGGGCCGCCAGGTGGCCGCGAGCCTCACGCCGTCGGCGCTGCGGATCGTCACGCGGTTCGGATCCGGCGGACGGGGAACGGGCGGCGGCTCGGCCTTTCGGGTCTGGGCCGCTCGGGGCTTTTTCGCCCGTGGCTTCTTCTTCTTCGCCGTCGCGGCGCTCAGAGGAGCGGCGAAAACGAGAGCGGCGGCCACCAGGGCCGCCGCGAGGACGTACGACTTCTTCAGGACCGCGGACGTCATGCGGCGAGCGCCTGGGACGACGACGCGGCGCCCGCGGCCGCCCTCCCGGTGGAGAGCGAGGGTTCCTGCGAGTCGGAGAAGAGCACGTGGTCGTGGAAGTAGTGCACGAGGAGGAACGAGAGCACGACGGTGTAGTAGCTCTGCTCCTGCGGGAGCTTGATGATCCAGATGAGGATGCCCACGATCACGCCGGCACCCACGGTGAGGAGCACGTTCCAGCCGTAGTAGCGGAAGAAGTCGCGCGGGCCGGCGAGGTTCTTGACGAACTTGCTCGTCACGGCGCCCTGGCCGTTCCGCTGGTTGAGCGCGAAGAACGTGAGGCCGAGGTACTGGAACGAGTGCCAGGCGTTGAAGCCCTGGAAGGAGACCGAGAGCTCTTTCATCATGGGAACGAGGAACGACACGACCATGGTCGTGAGCATGAACGCGAGATAGGGCCTGCCCACGCGCCCCGCGCGGTAGGCGTTGATCGACCGCACGGCCCAGGTCGAGATGACGACGGCGGCGCCGAACGCGAAGAGGCGCGGCCACCAGGCGACCTTGAGGAACTCGGGGAACCACACCGTGTAGCCCGAGATCACGAACGTCCCGTCGACGAAGCGATACATGGCGACGACGTAGAGCGACGAGAGGATCGCGGCGAAGTCCAGCGCGCGCTCGAGGATCGACGCGGAGCCGCCGCTCTTGAGGCGGTATTGCTGCGCGATGTAGGAGGCCTGATCGCAGATGTGGATCGAGGCCCACATGAAGAAGAAGGAGAGGAGCGCCGTGAACGCGAACGTCGACGCGAGGATCACGGCCGTGGGCACGAAGACCACCGGAAACCAGGCGAGGAACCGGTGGCGCTCCCGGAACTTCGGCTCGAAGACCGTCCGCAGGAACGTCGCGTACATGTGCGGCCCGCCGATGAGGGCGGTCACGAGCAGGTCGACACCGTTGGCGCCCACCCCGAGGAGGAAGTGCGCGGCCACCGGCACGGCCACGAGGGCCGCGGAGCCGATCATCCACGTCATGTCCCAGCGGAGGTTCGCGATCCAGGGGGTCTCGCGCGTTGAGAGCGCGGCTGCGCCGGCAGAGTGATTCATTCGGCCTACCTCGACCAAGAGCGGTCCAGCAGGGCAGTGTAACAAAGGGACCACTAGAATCCGGGGTCTGATGAGCGCTCTTCCGACCCTCCCGAACCCGCCCGCTCTTCTCCGAGAAAATCTTCCCGAGGACCTCGAGGACGCGATCCGGAAGCTCAAGAAGGAGCGGAACGCCGTCATCCTCGCCCACTACTACCAGGAGTCGGAGATCCAGGATCTGGCCGACTTCGTGGGCGACTCTCTCGAGCTGGCCCGGCGCGGCACGAAGGTCGAGGGGGACGTCATCGCGTTCTGCGGCGTCCACTTCATGGCCGAGACCGCGAAGATCCTGAATCCCGAGAAGACCGTCGTCGTGCCCGACCTCCTGGCGGGCTGCTCCCTGGCCGACGGCTGCCCCGCGCCGGCCTTCGCCGAGTGGCTCCGGAGGTATCCGGGACATACGGTGGTCAGCTACATCAACTGCTCGGCGGGCGTGAAGGCCCTTTCCGACGTGATCTGCACGTCCTCTTCCGCCGAGCTCATCGTGTCGCAGCTGCCGGACCCCATCGTCTTCGCGCCCGACCGCAACCTGGCGGCCTGGGTGGAAAAGAAGACGGGCCGGAAGTTCGTCGTGTGGCCGGGGACCTGCATCGTCCACGAGACGTTCTCTGAGCGGAAGCTTCTCGAGCTCGTCGCGCAGCACCCCGGCGCCGAGGTGATCGCGCATCCCGAATGCGAGCCGCGGCTCCTCGAGCACGCGCAGTTCATCGGCTCGACCTCGGCGCTCCTGCGCCACGTGACCGAGTCGCCGAAGACGGCGTTCATCGTGGCGACGGAGGAGGGAATCCTCCACCAGATGCGCCGCGCCGCCCCGCAGAAGGAGCTGATCCCGGCGCCGCCGATCGAGAACTGCGCGTGCAACACGTGCCCGCACATGAAGCGCAACACCCTCGAGAAGCTCTATCTCGCGCTCCGCGACCTCTCGCCGCAGATCCACGTGGACGAGAAGACGCGCGTCGCCGCGAAGAAGTCCATCGACCGCATGCTCGAGATGACGGCAGGACTCACGCTGGGTCCCCCCGCCGGACAGAGAAGCTAGCTCGGGGATGGGCGACGCGAAGCGATCGTCCGCGGGCCTGCGGGGTTTCGCGGCATTCGGGACGGCCCTGCTCGTGGCGGGCTTCCTCGCCGCCCGCGCCTTTCTCCCGGAGTGGACCTCCACGGCGTACTCGGGCGTCGAGTGCATCAAGACCGCGACGCGCGATCTCGCTCTCGCGGGGGCGACGCTGTCGTCGCCCAAGATCGCGACGCGCACACGGACGTCGGCTGGCGTTCTCGTGGAAAGGGCCTTCCGCCGCCTGGGGGTCGAGGCCCCCACCGCGCTCCGCGTCCTGGGTGCGCCCGTGGGGCCGGTCATCGAAGGAACGCTCGCGATGCCGGGCGCGGCGCCCGGTCCCGTGACGATCGCCCTCGACCCCGACGGCCGCATCATGCGGCTCGACTGGCTGCCCGGCGGCCAGGCCGTGGAGTTCGCGACTCCCGACGACAAGACCCGGGCGGCCCGCAAGGCCATGTCCGAGAGCCTGTCGAAAGTCCTGCTCTTCCCCGGCGACGAGCTCCTCGAGGAACGCGAATACCCGCTGGGCAACACGACGGCGATCGTGCGCCCGATCCGATCGGCGACACCGGGCCGCCCGGCCGAGAGCCTGGTGCGGCTGGTCGTGCCCAACGCCCTCGTGAGCCTGTCGCGCGAGCTCGAGGATCCGGAGGCCGGCTCGTTCCTCGCGCCCGCGGGCGAGGTCTCGGGGCAGCTCGCGAAGGCGATTCCCGCGCTCCTCCTGGCTTTCGGCACCGCCATCCTGTTCGCGATCCTCCTCTTCCGGAGGCGCATCTCGTTTCGCGCGGGGCTCTTTCTCGGCGCCGGCATCGGCGTCTCGATGCTCCTCGGGGGTCTCAGCGGGGATCCGTCGTCCTCGGGAGCGATCACGGGCGCCATCGTGATGCTCACGTATCTCGTGGTCGGTGCGTTCGCCGTGATCCTGTGGACGGTGGCCGAGTCCCTGCTGCGCGATGCCGTGCCCAACTTCACCACGAGCCTCGACGCGTTTTCCTACGGCCGTCTCCTGCCGCGGGGCGGGCGCGCCCTCCTGGCGGGCCTCGCGGGCGGGGCCGCGTTCCTCGGCGTGAGCCTCCTCGTCCCGGCCCTCGCGGCCCGGTTCGCTCCGCACCTCGGGCCGACGGACGTGACGTTCCGGCTCGCGCTCTTCCAGGGTCCCCGCAGCCCGTTCTTCGAAGGCGTCTACGACAGCGCCTCCTTCGTGCTGCTCTTCGCTCTCCTGAGGTTCCGGCTGGACCGCGTGGCGTGGCTCCTCACCATAGGACTCTGGGGGCTCTGGATCTCGACGGCCCTGCCGGTCCATTCCGCGCTCGCGCTTCCTCTCGGCCTCGCGCTCGCGACGATCCTGGGCTTCGTGTTCCGGA
>JAEUQS010000487.1 GCA_016789625.1 Acidobacteriota bacterium
GAACATCATCAACGACTTCGCGGGGGACACGCACCTCCTCGCGCTCAACGCCTCGATCGAGGCCGCGGGCGCGGGCGAGCACGGCAAGCGCTTCGGCGTCGTCGCGGCCGAGGTCAAGCGCCTCGCCGAGCGCGTCGTGCAGGCCACCACCGAGATCCGGACGCTCATCTCCGAGGTCCAGAGCGCGACGAACGGGGCCGTCATGTCGGCCGAGGACGGCGCGAAGGAGGCCGAGCGCGGCTCGGCGCTGGCCGTGCGGTCGGGCGAGGCGATCAACGAGATCCTCGAGCAGGTGAAGAGCACGTTCGGGCTCGCGCAGGAGATCTCGATGGCGACCCAGCAGCAGGGCCAGGCCTCCGAGCAGGTGGCCCGCACGATGCACGACGTCTCCGTGGTCGCTCAGGGCGCCGCCACGGCCGCGCAGCAGGCCCAGACCGCGGCCGAGCAGCTCCGCGGCGTGGCCGAGAAGCTGGGCAGCCTCGTCGCGAGGAAGGAAGCCTAAGGCTCCAAACGCGTGCAGGGGATCGACCTCTCCGATCTCGTCCCGGAGTTCCTCTCCGAGGTACGGGAGCATCTCGAGGCCCTCGAGCGGGGTCTTCTGCAGCTCGAGCTCTCGGGCACGGAGGAGTTCCAGAAGAAGCTCATCAACGGGCTCTTCCGGGCGGCGCACACGATCAAGGGCTCGGCGCGCGTCATGGGCTACGACGCGATCTCCCGCGTGGCGCACGCCATGGAGGACATCCTCGACGACTGCCGGGAGAACCAGAAGAACCCGAACGCGGCGTCGATCGACAAGCTGCTCCGGGCCGCGGACCGGCTGCGGACGCTGACGGACCAGCCGGCCACCTCGCAGGAAGGCGCGGACGCGATGATCGCGGAGCTCCGCGGGGGCACTCCCGCCGCGCCGTCCTCCGCGCCGGTGCTCGAGGCCGTGACGCCCCAGGCGCCTGTTCCGGAACCTCCGTCTCCGGAACTTCCGGCTCCGGCCCCCTCGGCTCCTCCGGGCCCGCCGTCGGCCCCGGCCGTGGCTTCCGCGCCCGCCCCGGCGCCGGCCGCCGAGCAACCCTCGGCCGGCCCCGCGCAGGAGGCGCCGGCGGGCAGCGAGACGGTGCGCGTCGCCGTGTCGCGGCTCGACGAGCTGCTCCGGCTCTCCGGCGAGCTCGTGATGGGCGTTCAGCGCCTCGAGGCCGTGCAGAAGCGGCGGGGAGTGCTCGTGGGCGGCCTCAACCGCTTTCTGCAGAGCGTCGTGGGCAAGGAGCAGAGGCTCCGCTCGGGCGAGAGCTTCTCCGACGAAACGGCCTCGGACATCGTCTCGGAGGCCAAGAGGTTCGTGGCCGAGATCGAGTCCTTCCGCGGGGAGACCGGTGACGTCGCGCGGCTCCTGCCGTCCATCACCGAACGCATCGAGCAGGAGGTCATGGGTCTCCGGCTCTATCCGCTCTCGGCCGTCTTCGGCACGCTGCCCCGGCTCGTGAGGGACCTTTCCAAGGAGCACGGCAAGCCCGTCGACCTCGTCATCGAGGGGGAGCGCACCGAGCTCGACCGGCGCGTCATCCAGGGGCTTTCCGAGCCGCTCCTCCACATCGTGCGGAACGCCGTGGACCATGGCCTCGAG
>JAEUQS010000066.1 GCA_016789625.1 Acidobacteriota bacterium
ACGATCCGGCCCAGGTGGCTGCCGTCGGGCTGCCGGCCGTGGTGAAGGCCTCGGCCGGGGGCGGCGGCAAGGGCATGCGCGTCGTGCGCTCCGAAGGCGAGCTCGCCGAGGCCGTCGAGGCCTGCCGGCGCGAGGCGCTCGCGGCCTTCGGCGACGAGACGGTGTATCTCGAGAGGTATCTCGACCGTCCGCGGCACGTGGAGATCCAGGTCTTCGGCGACGTTCACGGGCGCGTGGTCGCGCTGGGGGAGCGCGAGTGCTCGCTCCAGCGGCGCCATCAGAAGGTCATCGAGGAATCCCCGTCGCCCGCGGTCTCGCCCGATCTCCGGCGGCGGATGGGCGACGCCGCCATCGCTGCCGCGAAGAGCGTGGGCTACGTGAACGCCGGCACCGTGGAGTTCCTCCTCGACGCCTCGGGGGAGTTCTATTTCCTCGAGATGAATACCCGCCTTCAGGTGGAGCACCCGGTGACCGAGGAGGCCTTCGGCGTCGACCTCGTGGCGCTGCAGATCGCGGTCGCGAGCGGCGAGGCGCTCCCCGCGGATCTCCCCACGGAGCCCCTCGCGCATGCCATCGAGGCCCGCGTGTACGCCGAGGACGCCGAGAACGGCTTCCTGCCGCAGACGGGCGACGTGCTCGTGTACGAGGAGCCGTCGGGGCCCGGCATCCGCGTCGAGAGCGGCATCGAGGCCGGGAACACGATATCGATTTACTACGACCCGATGCTCGCGAAGATCGTCGCGCGCGGACGGGACCGCGAGGAGGCGCGCCGCCGCCTCGTGGCCGCGCTCCGGGACACCGTGATCCTCGGAGTCACGACGAACGTTCCGTACCTCCGCCGCGTCCTCGAGAGCGAGGCCGTCGCGGCGGGAGACCTGGACACGGGGCTCCTCGAACGTTGGTCTCCGCCCGCGCCGCCGCCGCCCGGTGAGCGGGTCTTCTCCGCGGCCGCACGGGCCTTCGCCTCGCCGCCGGGGCCATCGCGAAGCGCCGATGGGAGCGGTCCGGCTCATCCCGATCCGTTTGCCGCCGGTGCCTTCCGGGTGCTCGCGTGAAGCTGCGCGCCGCGGGCCATCCGGAGGTCGTTTCCGCCGAGCCGCCCGCCGAGCTGCCCGCCGGGACGCGCGTCGCCGTGAGCGGCGGCGTTGCCTGGGTCTTCGACCGGGGGGAGGTCTACCGCATCGAGAAGGTCGTCCGCGTGCGGGCGGCTGCCGAGACCGAGCACGATCTGCGCGCGCCCATGCCCGGCAAGGTCACGAAGATCTTCGTGACGCCGGGGGCCGCGGTGCTCAAGGGCGCGCCGCTTCTCGTCCTCGAGGCGATGAAGATGGAGCACCAGATCCGGGCGCCGAAGGACGGAACGGTCTCGAGGATTCACCCCTCCGCGGGCCAGATGGTCGGGCTCGGCGACGTGCTGGTGGAGCTCGAATGAGCGCAACCCGGGGGCCCGTGACCGTGGTCGAGGTGGGCCCGCGGGACGGCCTCCAGAACGAGAAGCAGCTCGTGCCGCTCGAGGCAAAGCTCGCGTTCCTGAACGCGCTCTCGGCGTCGGGCCTCTCCGTCATCGAGGCCACGGCGTTCGTCTCTCCGAAGGCGATTCCGCAGCTCGCCGACGGCGAGGAGGTCTTCGCGCGCATGGAGAAGCGGGCGGGTGTGCGGTATCCCGTGCTGGTGCCCAACCTGAAGGGCCTCGAACGGGCGCTGCCCCTCGGCGTCCGCGAGATCGCGGTCTTCACGGCGGCGAGCGAGACGTTCAATCAGAGGAACATCAACACCTCGATCGACGGCTCGTTCGAGAGGTTCGCGCCGGTGATCGCGCGGGCCCGGCCGGAGGGCGTGAGGGTTCGCGGCTACGTGTCGTGCGGTTTCGGCTGCCCCTACGAAGGGGCGGTCGCGCCCCGCAAGGTCGCCGAGGTCGCCGCGCGGCTCCTCGAGGCCGGCTGCGACGAGATCTCGCTGGGCGACACCATCGGCGTGGGAGTTCCCAGCCAGGTTCCCGACGTCGTGGGCGAGACCCGGGGCGCCGGTGTTCCCGTCGAGCTCA
>JAEUQS010000516.1 GCA_016789625.1 Acidobacteriota bacterium
CGCCACGATCGTCGTCATTCGCACGCCGCCGGCGGCGGCGCACACGGTGGCGCGGGCCATCGACGAGACCGGCCTCATCCCCGGCATCGCGGGCACCATCGCCGGCGACGACACCATCTTCCTCGCGGCGCGTTCCCCGGCCGATGCCGCCCATGCCGCCGAGCGGCTGCTCGCCCCGCTCGGGCCGAGATCCACGGCCGCACGACGTCAGCCCGTCCGCTGACACGCGCGAGACCTTCAGCAACAGCGAGAGCGCGAAAGGAAAACGTCGACATGACACGTGTCGCCATCGTGGGAGCCACGGGGTATTCGGGAGGGGAGCTGACGGCTCTTCTGGCCCGGCATCCCCGGGCCGAGGTCGTGGGACTCTTCGGGAGCGGCAGCGGAAAGGCCGTCCCGGTCGCGGTCCATCCGACCCTGCGGGGCCGGGCGCTGCCGACGGTCGCACCGTTCAGCGTCGACGCGGCGCTGGCGGCGTCGCCCGACGCGGTCTTCCTCGCGACACCCCACGAGCTCTCGGCCGAGGTCGCGAGGCCCCTGCTCGAGGCGGGCGTGAAGGTGATCGATCTCTCGGGCGCGTTCCGTCTCGCCTCGGGCAGCGACTACGAGCGGCACTACGGGTTCACCCACCCGGCGCCCGAGCTCCTCGACGAAGCCGTCTACGGGCTCACGGAGTGGACGGACGGAGCGCTCGAGGGTGCGCGGCTCGTCGCGAACCCCGGCTGCTATCCCACCACCGTGCTGCTCGCGCTGAAGCCCGTGCTGGACCTCCTCGCGGCGGGTGCGCCGATCGTGGCCGACGCCAAGAGCGGCGTCTCCGGCGCCGGAAAGAAATCCGATATCGCGTTCTCGTTCTCGGAGCTTTCGGGCAACTTCAAAGCCTACGGCGTGGGCAAGCACCGGCACGAGCCCGAGATGCGGCAGCGGCTGGGTCTCCACGCCGGTGCGGACTTCGTGTTCGTGCCGCACCTTCTGCCCATCGTGCGCGGCATGCTCACGACGCTACACGTCTCGTTCTCGTCGCCCGTCTCGGAGGAGGCGCTCGTCTCTCGCTACGCCGCGGCGTATGGAACCGCGCCCTTCGTGAACGTGCGGGTGCCGGGCGAGCTGCCCGAGCTCGCCGAGGTCGTGAACACGCCCCGCTGCGATATCGGGTTCGTGGTGCTGCCGGGTGGCCGGCGGGCCGTCATCGTCTCCGCTCTCGACAACCTGCTCAAGGGCGCGGCGTCCCAGGCCGTGCAGAACTTCAACCGGGTCTTCGGCTTTGCCGAGGAGGAGGGCCTGTCGTGAACGATCTCCCTGTGCCCCTTGCGGCGAGTCGCTTTCCCGTCACGGTCGTCAAGCTGGGCGGCAGCCTCCTGGAAGACGAGGGGCTCCGCACGTCGGCGCTCCGCGCGCTCGCGGCCCGCGCGACGGCGGGGGAGCGGCTCGTGGTCGTTCACGGCGGCGGCAAGCGCATCGACGGGTTCCTCGTGAAACTGGGCATGCCCAGGAAGGTTCACCGCGGCCTCCGCGTCACCGATGGCGCGACGCTCGACGTCGTGGTCGCCGTCCTCGCGGGGCTCGTGAACAAGTCGCTCGTGGCCGAGCTGCGCGCGCTGGGCGTGCGGGCCGCGGGCATCTCCGGCGTGGACGGCGAGACGCTCTGGGCCGAGTACCACCTGAGCCCCGACGGCGTCGACCTCGGCTACGTGGGCAGCGTCACCGCGTCGGACACGACGCTCGTGAACGCGATCCTCGACGCGGGGCTGCTGCCCGTCGTGGCCTCGATCGCGATGGGCCGGGAGGGCACGCTCCTCAACGTGAACGCCGACTCCGCGGCCTCCGCGCTCGCGGGCGCGCTCGCGGCCGAGCGGCTCGTGTTCCTCACCGACGTCGAAGGGCTCCTCGACGGGGAGGGGCATCTCGTGGAGTCGCTCCTCTCGAAGGAAGCCAAGGGGCTCCTGGCCGGTACCGCCGTGAGCGGCGGCATGCGGCCGAAGCTCGAAGCGTGCCTCTCGGCCATCGCGCACGGCGTCAAGAGCGTCGTCATCGCGGGGCCCAGCCGCCACACATCGGTGTTCCTGGACGGAAAGGGGGGAACCTGCCTTGTCGCAGCCTGACGTTCTCCATGGGTTGAGCCCCACGGAAGTCGAGGAGAAGGCCGCGCGCGTCTTCGTGGGAACGTACAAGCGCACGCCGTTCCATCCCCGGAGCGGATCGGGGGCGAGGCTCGTCGACGCGGACGGCCGGGAGTACTGGGACCTCCTCGCCGGCATTGCCGTGAACGCGTTGGGCTATGCGCATCCGGACCTCGTCTCCACATTGCAGAAGGAAGCGGGGAGCCTCCTCCACGTCTCGAACCTCTACTACCACCCCGCGCCCACGCTTCTCGCCGAGAAGCTCGTCGAGCTGTCGGGAATGCC
>JAEUQS010000526.1 GCA_016789625.1 Acidobacteriota bacterium
AATTCGCGAAGCCCGACTGGTACGGCTGGATGATCACCGAGAACGTCTCGCCGATGGCACCGGGAAAATCCGCCAGCGGCGCGTTGAGCTGGGCCACCTGATTCGGCGGGACCCGCAGATCCTTGGACCCCACCGCGAGGCCGGTGGCGTCGTCGAAGAAATCGAGTGACATCTCCAAAGTCGCGCAGGGCGTGCCCGTGAATCCACAGAGGTTCGCGATCGCGACGTTGGAGCGGAAACCGGGTGTGTTCTTGAGGCCGTTCAGCGTGGTGCGATAGAGGCCGGCGCGGCTCGCGGGATCCAGCGACGTGAAGCCCAGCCCGGTGGTCGAGCCCGCCGGGAACGGCGCCCCCGCGCCGAACTTCGTGTAGACGCGCGCGTTGAGGAGCCCCTTGCCGTTCACGAAGCGCCCGACCAGGGTCCCCACGGCCCCCTGAGGAATGGGCGCGTCGGCCGAGCGGAGCGCGTCCATCACGTTGGGAAGGACGCGGGAGCTCCCCGCGGGAATCTCGAGCGGATAGCTGAACGACTGAGAGCCGGTGGTGAGCACGAGCGTCACGTTGGGCGAGGCGTCGATGTTCGTCACCGTGACCTCGGTGAGGAAGTTGTTCACCGGATCTTCGGGCCGCACCTCGACGGCCACCGGCAGCGCCGCCGTCGTGGTGAACGTCTGTCCCGCGGGGAGCGCCTGCCACAGCTCGAGAGGTCCGGTGCCGACGAGCGTCTCCCCGCCGTTCGACCAGAGGAGAGCCGCGTACCCCGCCGAAGCGGTGTACAGGTGGCGGCCGCCGTCGTTCTCGAGGTACACGGTGCGGTCCACCGGGGAGATCTGGTCCTGGCGCGTCGCTGCCGTGAGCGTTCGCGTCGCGGGCGTCGAGGTCGTGGCGGTCAACGTCGTCGAGGCCGGGGCGGCGAGCGTCGCGCTCGTGGAATCGGGCATCTTCGACGGCGCCAGCGAGAGGAAGTGGGGACCGTACGACGACGCCATGTTCACGAAGTCGGTGCCGATGCCGGCTCGCGCCCAGTTGGACGCCGTGAGCGGATTCGGGAAGCGCGTGAGCTCGCGCGTCGCGGGGTCGAAACGCAGCACCGAGGTCTGTCCCGTTCCGATGCCCCACACGCGGCCGGAAGCGTCGATCACCGGGTCCAGCATTCCGGCGCCGGCGTCGGCCCAGACCTCGAGCGTGCCCGTCCCGACGTTGAACGCGCGCAGGGAGCGGTTGTCGGCCGTGAGCCAGATCCGGCGCGAGGCGTCGATCCCCCCCGAGCGGCCCTCGGCGTTCTCGACCTCGTAGACCGAGAGCGTCCCGCCCGAGAGCTTCGCGATGCGGCCCGTGCCGGTCACCCAGGGCGTGCCGTCCAGGGGATCGAGGTGCAGCCGGGTCGCGACGAACGGAAGGGCCGTGCGGACCACCTCCCCCGTCCCCGGCGTGAGGCGGTAGAGCGCGCCGTTTCGCTCCGAGAAGGCCGGAACGACGACCCAGACCACCCCCGTGTTCGCGTTCCTCCGGACCTGGGAGGGCGTGAAGGCCTGCGAGACCGTGTCGAGCGCCCAGACGGTCGCAGCACCGTCGGGCGTGAGGCGCGCGACCTCGGGGAAGTAGAAGCCGTTCGCGTTGTCGTACTGGTCCCGTCCGTACCAGAACGCGCCATTCGCGCCCGCCTCGCGGTCGCCGATGGACTCGGAGGAGCGGGTCGCCGGAAACGTGCGCACGTTGAAGGCACGGCCCTCGGCAGCGAGAGGGCTCGCTCCCAGGAGGGCGGCACCGAGAATCGCACCGGCGAGGAGGAATCGGGCGGGAGACTTCAGCATGGCGAACCTCCTGAGAAGCCCGCCGAGGGTAACAAACGCCCGAGGGTCGAGGTTGTGTCCCGGCGCATGCCCCGGTGACGACTAACGGGGCGCTTTCCCGAGCGCCGGTGCCTCGAGATCGCGCGCCGAAACGAGAGAGAGAGCCGACCGGGCCTGGAGGAGCCGGTCCGTGAGCTGACGGCTCCAGCTCGTCGGTACGTTGTTGCCCCAGAGCGCGACCTGCAGCCACTCGTTGGCGAGCTCCGGCTGGCAGCGGGAGAGCGCCATGAGACCGAGAGAGTGTCCGTAGGTGGGTCGCGCGGCCTCGTCCGGACTCGGCAGCCCGGCCTCGTCGAGATCACCGAGAAGGAACCGTACGTAGGGCCCGAATCCGTCGGAGGTCTCGCGAGCCCACGCGAGGAGAGCCCCGCGTCGCTCCGCAGCCTTCTGCACCGGCCCGTCCAGGATCGCGGCGGCGCGTATGTACGAGAGGGCCCCGGCATTGGCGGCCCCGGCGACCCCGTCCCCGGGAAAGAGGTCCCAGAGCGCGTCGTACGCGCCCAACGAAAAGGCGGTGAGAGCCACCTGATGGGGTTGGGAGCGTCCTTCCCCGACCAGCTCGGCGACGACGGCCTGTTCCCTTCCTGCCTGGCGGCACGCGACGTAGCGGATCACGACGGCCATGCTCTGTGCCGCGGCGGTACCCGTCGTCGGCCCACCCGCTACCTCGCAGGAAGCCGCGGCGTCGCCCCGTTCCAGGATTCCGAGTGCCAGATCGTGGCGGAAAAGACCGTCGAAGCTCACTGCGGAAAGAGCTCGCAGGGCGCCCGAACGGGTCTCTCCGGAGAGTCCCTCGAGGGCCTCTGGAACGCTCTCGTGGAAGCCTCCGCGCCCGAGCCGCGCGGCCCCCTCGGCCAGGATGCGGGCCGCCGCTTCGGGCTTCCCACGCGCCCATTCCACCTCCGCCCGGGCGCGGACGCCGGACCCCGAACCGTAGCGTTCCGCGAGATCGCGTGCCATCACCTCCGCGAGTCCGAGGTTGCCGAGCGCGATCTGGCAACGAACTCCTTCCAGGAGGGCCGTCGCGCTCCCCACGACGAGCGTGGGTTCGACGACCTCCCAGACTTCCTTGGGCGATCGGCCCAGCCGGCGCATGTGGAGCCCCTTGATCGACTGTGCGTTTGCCCACAGCGGGTCCTGCGGCACAGGTCGAAGAGCCAGGAATCTGTCGAGAAGGCGAATCGAGCCGGCACGGTTGCCGCGCTTGCGCAGGGCGGTCGAGGCCTCGAAGACGGCGGTCCCGCGGTCCTCGTCCTCCACGACGATCTGCTCGAGCCGCTTCTCCAGGTCCCCGAACCGGGCCCCCGAGAGCTCTTCGAGGGAGAGAACGGCCCTCACACGGACCCACCCATCGGCCGTGGAATCGCGCGCGATCCGGTCGAGCCTCACCGCATCCTTGAGGTTCTGGGCCGCATCCAGATCCCTCCCCAGGTGGAGGCCCGGAGACCTTCGCAGGATGCCCTCCAGCAGGGCATCTCTCCGCGCCAGATCGCGGAGGGCGCTCCCGAAGAGCATGGCCGCGAGCGCGACCCGATCGGGACGGGCATCGAGGATCGCGATCGTGGCCGGGAGCGCCTCGCGGTTCTCGTTACCCTTCGCGCCTGTGCCGGACGTCTCCTGGAATCGCTCCTGGAGCTCTTCGATCGGCAGGGGTCCGAGGCTGGCGCGGAGCATCGCCGAGGCCATGATCGAAGCGGCCTGGACGGTGGGACTTCGGGCGAACGCGATCTCCGCGTCCAGCCACTCGTGCAGCCTGCCCCACAGAGCCGGATCGGAGGCCTTCAGGTCTCTGAGGCGGCTCGCAGCCCAGTCCGGAGAACCCCTGTCGTAGAGCTCGTGGCGCACCCTGTCGACCGTGGCCGTCGCATAGGTCCCGCCCGCGAAACCGCGGAGCGTCGCCGGATCGAGGAGCGGGCCCCAGGACTCTTTCGTAGCCTTCTCGAACGCGCGGTCCACGGCTTCCGAATTCCTCGGCGCGGCCCCGGAATCGCTCAGGCCGAGGAGCTCCAGCTCTTCGAGGACGGCCTTGCCGACGACGGTGAGCAGCTCCTCTTTCGTGCCGAAGTCTGTGAAGTCGAGGAGAACGTGCGCGACACCGATGCCGGAAGCGGTATTGAGCGGGGAGGTCGCGAGGGTTCCCGCCATCGCGTTCCGGCCACGGGTCCGGGCCTGATGCACCACGATGAGGAGCTGCGCCTCCCGGGAGGCGTTCGCCTCCGCCGCGAGGAGTCCCAGCCGCTTGGAGTCGGCTCGACAGTACGCGCGAATCGGGTCGTTCCCGCTGAGCCGCTCAGACAGTCTCTCCGCCGCGGCGCGGTAGCCCATGGCGTGCGCCAGAAGGGCCTCCTCGGCGGGCATCGGGTTCCCGCCCCCGCGCGCAATGGCCAGAAGCGCGAGGGCCTTGCCGAAGAGTGCATCGGAGCCACCCGTCCGGTCCCGGGAAAGGAGCGCCCAGAAAGTGAACGACCGGGCCGCCGCCGCCGCGAGGGCCGGATCGCCAGGAGCCTTGACCCAGAGCGCGTCGACAGAGCGGATGTGACGCGCCAGATGGACGGGAACGAGAGGTTCGCCGGGCGGCACGGGAACCAGCGTCCCCTTCGACCTGGGTCTCTCGCCTGCCTCTTCCTGGAGCCTGGAGAACAGCGCCTCGAAGTCGGCCAGCTCCTCGAAGCGGCCCCAGGAAACGCCGTCCAGCGCGATGGACCAGCTCGCTCCCTGCCGCGAGAGCGTCAACCGTCTCACGGGGCGTCCGGCGAGGGCGCGGACCTCGAGGACTGCGATCAGGAATCTCCGATCGGGTACCAGGTTGGAGACATTCCGGGATCGAAACCGAACCTCGCCGGGAGGACAGGATCCACAGTTCACGGGGAGGATGTCGTCCCTCACGAGGTCGACTCCGCGCAGGTCCTCTCGACTCGCGACGACGAACGGATCGACGAAGGCCTTGCGAAGCGCGGGCCTCGGCGCCACAGCGCCGCCGCCTTCCGGCTCGCCGCCTCGGCTGCACCCTGAAAGCAGCATCAAGAGCAAGAGGCCCACCCGGCGCGGGTGGGCCCCTATGGACCCCGTCGTCGTGGGCTTCATGCCCCGAGAGACTACATCAGGTCACCTGAGGCGTCAGTGCTCGAACTGCTCCGCTTCGGTCGACCCTTTGAGCGCCGTGGTGGACAGGACGCCGTGGGCGACGGCCGAAGCCACCTCGTCGAAGTAGCCGGTGCCCACCTCGCGCTGGTGCTTCGTCGCCGTGTAGCCGTGCTCCTCGGCCGCGAACTCGGCCTCCTGGAGGCGCGAATACGCCGTCATGCCCTCGTCCTTGTACTGGCGGGCGAGGTCGAACATGCTGTAGTTGAGCGAGTGGAAGCCCGCGAGCGTCACGAACTGGAACTTGTAGCCCATCGCGGCGAGCTCCTGCTGGAACTTCGCGATCGTGACGTCGTCCAGCTTCTTCTTCCAGTTGAAGGACGGCGAGCAGTTGTACGCGAGCAGCTTGCCCGGGTACACGGCATGCACCGCCTCGGCGAAGCGGCGGGCCTCGGCGAGATCGGGCGTCGCCGTCTCGCACCACACGATGTCGGCGTAGGGCGCGTAGGAGATGCCGCGCGCGATGGCCGCGTCGAGGCCGCCCGTCATGCGGTAGAAGCCCTCGGGCGTCCTCTCGCCCGTGAGGAAGCGGCGGTCCCGCTCGTCGAAGTCGCTCGTGATGAGGAACGCGCCGTTCGCGTCGGTGCGCGCCACGATGAGCGTGGGCACGCCTTCGACGTCGGCCGCGAGACGCGCGGCCTGGAGCGTCCGGATGAACTGTGACGTGGGCACGAGCACCTTGCCGCCCATGTGACCGCACTTCTTCTCGGAGGCGAGCTGGTCCTCGAAGTGCACCGCCGCGGCGCCGGCCTCGATCATGCCCTTCATCAGCTCGAACGCGTTCAGCGGGCCGCCGAAGCCGGCCTCGGCGTCGGCCACGATCGGGGCGAACCAGTAGACGCCGTTCTTGCCCTCACTGTGGTGGATCTGATCGGCCCGCTGAAGACACTGGTTGATGCGCTTCACCACGGCCGGCACGCTGTTCGCCGGATAGAGGCTCTGATCGGGGTACATCTGTCCCGCGAGGTTGGCGTCGGCCGCGACCTGCCAGCCCGAGAGGTAGATGGCCTTCAGCCCGGCCTTCACCTGCTGAAGGGCCTGGTTGCCCGTGAGGGCGCCGAGCGCGGGGACGTAGTCGTCGGTGTGGAGGAGATGCCACAGACGCGCGGCGCCCATCTCGGCGAGCGTGTGCTTGATCTCGACGGAGCCGCGGAGGCGGACCACGTCGGCCGACGAGAAGTCCCGCGTGATGCCCTTCCACCGGGGGTCTTTGGCCCACTGTTCGGCGAGCTGGCGGGCGTCGAAGCGATATGAAGTGTTCATGGGTGCCTCCTCAGTTGGCAAGCGTCAGGATCCGCTCGTAGGCGGGGAGAGTCAGGAAGTCCTCGAGGGTGTCCGCGAGGATCAGCTCGTCGAAGATCTGCGCGGCAGTTGCGAGGCTCGCGGGCTCGGTGCGGACGGCGCCCGTGCGAATCCGCTCGAGCTCCTCGTCGCGGATCGACTCGTACAGCTCGCGCGTGACCTTGCGGCCGTCCACGAGGAGCGCGCCGTGATGAACCCACTGCCAGAGCTGCGTGCGGGAGATCTCCGCCGTGGCGGCGTCCTCCATGAGGTCGTACAGGGGCACGCAGCCGTTCCCGCGGAGCCAGGCCTCGAGATACAGCAGGCCGACGTTCACGTTCTGCCGCAGACCGGCCTCCGTGATGGCCCCCGCGGGCACGGCCAGGAGATCGCCCCGCCGCACCGTGATGTCGGGACGGTGCTTTGCGATCTGGTTCGGGGTGGGCATCGCTTCGTCGAAGATCTCCTTCGCGATCGCGACGAGGCCCGGGTGCGCGACCCACGTGCCGTCGTGCCCGTTCTTCACCTCGCGGATCTTGTCGGCCCGCACCTTGTCGAGCGCGATGCGGTTCTTCTCCGCGTCGTCCTTGATGGGGATCTGCGCGGCCATGCCGCCCATGGCGTGGATGCCGCGGCGGTGGCAGGTCTTGATGAGGAGGAGGGAGTAGGCCGTGAGGAACGGCCGGTCCATCGTCACCTGGGCGCGGTCGGGCAGCACGAAGCCGGGCTGCGCGCGGTGCTTCTTGATGAAGCTGAAGATGTAGTCCCAGCGCCCGCAGTTGAGGCCGGCGCTGTGGTCGCGGAGCTCCCACAGGATCTCGTCCATCTCGAAGGCCGCGAGGATCGTCTCGATGAGCACCGTCGCGCGGACGGTGCCCGACGGAAGGCCCAGGGTCTTCTGCGCGAGAAGGAACACGGAGTTCCAGAGCCGCGCCTCGAGATGGCTCTCGAGCTTCGGCAGGTAGAAGTAGGGTCCCGTTCCCTTCGCCACGAGCGCGCGGGCGTTGTGGAAGAAGAAGAGCCCGAAGTCGAAGAGGCTTCCGGAGACGGGCTGGCCGTCGACGAGGAGGTGCTTCTCGGGAAGGTGCCAGCCGCGGGGCCGCACGAAGAGCGTGGCCGTCTTCTCCGCGAGCCGGTAGCTCTTGCCGGCGGCCTCGAACGAGATCGTGCCGCGCACCGCGTCGCGCAGGTTGAGCTGCCCGTCGATGAGGTTCCTCCACGTGGGCGACGTCGAATCCTCGAAGTCGGCCATGTAGGTGGAGGCGCCCGAGTTGAGGGCGTTGATGATCATCTTGCGGTCCACGGGACCGGTGATCTCGACCCGGCGGTCGCGGAGGTCGGCGGGAATCGGGGCGACCTTCCACTCGGCGTTGCGCACGCCCTCGGTCTCGGGCAGGAAGCCGATCGCCTCCCAGGCGTCGAGGCTGAGCTTCCGCTCCTCGCGGGCCGCGAGGAGCTCGAGGCGGCGGGGTCCGAACGTCCTCTGGAGAAGCGCCACGAAACGGAGCGCCTCGGGAGTCAGGACTTCGGCCAGGCCCGGGACCTCGACGCCGACGACGCGGATGCCTTCCTTCGCGAGCTCTGCGAGATCCGCGAGAGACGGGGAGGCGGCGATGTGGGTTTCCAGGGCGGGCTCGAGCAGGGTGTTGGTCAAAGGTCCCTCCAGCTCTGTCAATCCTTTCCCACCATCAATCGGCGGTCAATAAACATCGTCAAATCAGTGTGTTAGGTTGTAATGATTCGTAAATCGGATCGTGTAAATGAGTAAAGTCTGTAAACTACACAAGGAGGCGAACATGGCCGCGAAGCCCTCGGGAAGCGCGTTTGGCAGCAAGGTGAGGATGCTCCGGCGCCGCGAGAAACTGAGCCAGGTGCAGCTCGCGGACCGGCTCGGCATCTCGCCGAGCTACCTGAACCTCATCGAGCACAACCAGAGGCCGCTCACGGCACCGCTCCTGTTGAAGCTGGCGCAGCTCTTCAGCCTCGATGTCGCCGCCTTCGCCGAGGAGGGCGAGGCCCGTCTCGCCGAGGGCCTGCAGGAGGTCTTCGGCGACGCGCTGTTCGAGGAGCACCCGCTCACGAACACCGACATGCGCGAGCTGGCGGGGAACCCCATGGTCGCGCGCGCGATCCTCACGCTCTATCAGGCTTACAAGAACGTCGCCGAGAGCTCGCACGCGATGGCCGAGCGCGTGTCCGACGGCATCGACGCGCCGGGCTACGACCCGGGACGCCTGCCCTCGGAGGAGGTCTCCGACGTCCTCCAGGAGAACCGCAACCACTTCCCCGATCTGGAGGACGCGGCGGCCGCGCTCGTGAAGGAGGCGCACCTCACGCGCGACGATCTCTACTCGGGCCTCGTGCGCTACCTCGAGAAGGCGCACGGAATTCGCACGGAGATCGTGCCCATCGCCGCGGACAGGACGACGGTCCGAAGGTTCGATCCGGTCGCCAAGCGGCTGTTCCTCTCGGAGGTGCTGCCGCCCCGCAGCCGCAACTTCCAGATCGCGCACCAGGCGGGTCTCCTCACGCTGCAGCCCGTGTTCGACCGCATCGCGGCCAAGAGCCACCTCACGACGCCCGACAGCCTCGCGCTCTGCCGCGTCGCGCTCGCCAACTACTTCGCGAGCGCGATCGTGATGCCGTATTCCGAGTTCCTCACCGCGGCCGAGGACGTGCGCTACGACATCGAGCTCCTGGGGCACCGCTTCCGCACGAGCTTCGAGCAGGTCTGTCACCGGGTCACCACGCTGCAGCGGCCGGGCGAGGAGGGCGTCCCCTTCCACCTGATCCGCGTGGACATCGCGGGGAACATCAGCAAGCGCTTCTCGGCGAGCGGAATCCGCTTCGCGCGCTTCGCGGGCTCCTGCCCGCGCTGGAACATCCACACCGCGTTCATGACGCCGGGCTCGATCCGGACGCAGGTCTCGCAGATGAACGACGGGCAGGTCTACTTCTGCATCGCCCGCACCATTCGCAAGACCTGGGGCGGCTACGGCAGCCCGCACACGCTCCTCGCGATCGGGCTCGGCTGCGAGCTCTCGTACGCGAGGCGCATGGTCTACGCCGACGGCGTGGATCTCACGAACCACGCGGCCACGGTGCAGATCGGCGTGACGTGCCGGCTCTGCGACCGGCTGGACTGCCAGCAGCGCGCGATGCCGCCCCTCCAGCACCGGCTCTCGATCGACGAGAACCGGCGCGGCGTCAGCTTCTACGCGTCGGGAAGGTGAGTCGACGTACTGAGTAACGCGGGTGATCGCTCCCGGTGGGGGGCCTGGGGGGATCGAGAAACCCCCAGGATCCACTCCCCCGGTGGGGGGCCTGGGGGGATCGAGAAACCCCCAGGATCAAAGAAAGTCAATTCGTGATCACGATGAGGCGCCGGCTGCCCTGCCAGAACTTCGAGGCGTCCTTGATCTTGAGCGTGGACGTCTTGGCGCCGGTGGCGACGATCTCGTAGCTGTCCTTCGTGTGGTCCGAGAGGACGATCACGTCCGTCGACTTGGCGCCGATCTCGAATTCCATCTTCTCGCGGATGTCCATCTCCGTGAGGAGCGTCTCGTCGATCTTCCCGGTGAGGATCCAGCGGCCGCCGACGCCCGCGACGTCCCCGCGCTTCTCGACGACGCCCTTCTGCTTGAGAGCCTTCTTGGCGTCGATGAGGAAGTACGCACGGTTCGCGTCCTTCACCTGCTGGGCGATCGTGTCTTCCTTCTCCTTGACGTTCGTCTCGAGCGTCGCGACCTTCGTGTTCAGCTCCTCGATGTTCTGCTGGAGCATCGCGATGGTCGTTTCCTTCTCCTCGAGCGTCTTCTCGAGCTGATCGATGAGCGTCTGGAGCACCTTGACCTTGGCCTGGGCCTCGTTGCGCTGCTTGGACACGTTGGCCAGCTTCGTCCGGCTGTCCTTCAGCGCCTTCTGGATGTCCTTGATGTCCTCCAGGATCTCGGTCTTCCGGTTCTTCGCCATCCCGCCTTCCTTGGCGCCGGTGAGCGAAGCCTTGATGATCTTGAGCTCCTTCTCGCGCACCGAGGCGAGAGCCTGCTGGACCTCGTCGACGGTGGCCTGGAACTCCTCGGTGGTGGCGTTGGCGGCCGCGACGTCCTTCTCGAGAGCCTTCTTCTGCTCGGCGAGCTTCGTCTTGTCGTCCTCGAGCTGCTTGCGGATCGCGAGCTCCTCGGGGCTCGGACCCTTCTTGCAGGCGGGGGTCAGGACGGCAAAGGCGAGCCCCAGCACCAGGGGCAGCTTGGCGAACGTGCTCATCGGCCTCATGACATCTCCTCGAAGGGTGATTGGGTTTTTCTGGGGGAAGGATACCCGCTCGGCCGGCGCCCGTCGTCCGTTCGCCGGTAGCTCCCCGGCGTTCGCCGATTCGCGCGAGAGGAACCCGCCCCCGCGCCGTACCTTGATACAGGAACGGACAAGCGGAGGACCCCATGACCAACACGACCACACGCCCCTTCACCCCCAAGCTCGTGGCCGGAGTCGCCATGATCCTGGCCGGCATCCTCTTTCTCCTCCAGGAGATGGGGATCGCCCGGATCGGCTCGATCCTGCAGCTCTGGCCCATCGTGCTCATCGTCATCGGCGGCCTGAAGATCTGGGAGCGCCGCTTCGACAGCGTCTTCGTGGGCGCGGTCCTGGCCTTCGTCGGCACCGGCATCCTGCTCGACAACTTCGGCCGCATGAGCTTCCACGTGTTCCGGCTGTGGCCGCTCATCGTCATCTACATCGGCATCCGCGTGATCCGCCAGTCGATGCCGGGCATGAAGGTGGGACACCTGCCTGCTCAAGGCTCCTCGGGCACCCGCGACAGCCTCGCCGAAACGGCCGCGTTCGGGGGCGGCGACCGGCGTATCGTGACCAGCGACTTCACCGGAGGGTCCGTGAACGTGGTCTTCGGAGGCTTCGACATCGACCTCACCCAGAGCGAGATGCAGACCGGGTCCGCGGCGATCGACCTCTTCGTGATGTGGGGCGGCGTGGACCTCCGCGTGCCGCCGGGCTGGAACGTGAGGCTGCAGGTGCTCCCGCTCTTCGCCGGCGCCGAGGACAAGACCGTTCATCCGCCGGCAGGGCAGGACGGCGTCAAAGAGCTCGTCGTGACCGGTGTCGCGATCTTCGGTGGCGTCGAAGTCAAGAACTGAAGCCGAGAGGGATCACGCGTCGTGCATCCGATCACCTCGGGGCGAAAGCGGCTCGGGGCCTACCTCGTGGGGTGGGTCCCCATCGCCGGCATCCTCGCCTATCTCCTCTCGCTCACGAGCCCGCTCTCCACGGGGGAGTGCTTCGTGCTCGCGCTCCCCCTCACGCTCGTGTACGCGTTCCTCTGCCTCTCCACCTGGTACGTCTGCCGGTCCGTGCCCGCGGGCCGCTCGCAGCTCGGCACGCTCGCGCTCACGCACCTCGTGGCCGGGGCGGTCTCGAGCGCGCTCTGGGTGTCCCTCGCGACGACGCTCGCCACGCTCTACGAGCTGGCTCCCGAGGGCCGGGGCATCACGGAGCGGCTCTCCCCCGCTCTCGCGCCCCTCGTCGTCTTCGGGTTCCTCGTGTACCTCCTCTCGGTGGCCCTGTCGTACGTTCTCCTCACGCTCGAGTCGACGCGAGCCGCGGAGCGGAAGGCCATGGAGGCCGCCGTCCTGGCGCGGGACGCCGAGCTGGCGGCCCTGCGCGCGCAGATCAACCCGCACTTCCTGTTCAACTCGCTGAACTCCATCTCCGCGCTCACCACGCAGGACGCGAAGGGCGCCCGCGAGATGTGCATCCTCCTGGCGGACTTCCTGCGCGGCACGCTGGGTCTCGCCGGCACGTCGACGTTCCCGCTCGAAAGGGAGCTCGAGCTGGCGCGCGCGTACCTCGCCATCGAGAGGATCCGGTTCGGGGAGCGCCTCCGCGTGGAGGAAGACCTGGACGCCGAGGCGCTCGTGGCCGCCGTGCCGCCGCTCGTCCTCCAGCCCATCGTGGAGAACGCGATCACCCACGGCATCTCGGGAAAGGTCTCAGGCGGCACGCTCGCGATCACCGTGAAGCGCCGCGACGAGTTCGTCCTCGTGGCCGTGGAGAATCCGTACGACGAAGAGGGGCCCGGGCGTCCCGGCGCGGGCACCGGGCTCGCGAACGTGAGGAAGAGGCTCGCCGCGCTGCACGGTCCGCTCGCGACCGTGAAAGACTCGAAGGAGAAGGGCGTGTTCCGCGTGGAGATCCTGCTTCCGCTCGAAAGGACCGGGGCCGGGTGAGAGCCCCCGTGAGGGCTCTCGTAGTCGACGACGAGGTGCTGGCCCGCAGGCTCGTCGTCGAGATGCTCGCCACGCATCCCGAGGTGACGGTCGTGGGCGAGTGCTCGAACGGCTTCGAGGCCGTGAAGGCGGTCTCCGAGACGAAGCCCGATCTCCTCTTCCTGGACGTCCAGATGCCGCGGCTCTCGGGGTTCGAGGTGCTCGAGCTCCTCGAGGCCGCACCGGAGCCGCGTCCCGCGGTCATCTTCCTCACGGCCTACGACCAGTACGCGCTCCGGGCGTTCGAGGTGAACGCGGTGGACTACCTGCTGAAGCCGTTCTCCCAGAGCCGCTTCGACGCGGCCCTGGACCGCGCGCGCGAACGCGTCGCGGCGGTGCCCTCCGCGGCGACGACGCTCTCGGACGCGGCCCGCGCCCCCGGGACGCGGCTCGACCGCATCGCGATCCGCGACGGCACGACGGTGTTCGTGCTGCCGCTCGCGGAGCTGTCCTACGTGCGGGCGCAAGACGACTACGTGCTCCTCGTGAGCCACGAGCGCGAGCACCTCAAGCAGCAGACGCTGGCGAGCCTCGAGGCTCAGCTCCCGCCCGAGCGCTTCGTGAGGATCCACCGTTCGTTCCTCCTCAACGTCGAGCGGCTCGCGCGCCTCGAGCCCGGGACGGCCGTGCTGCGCGACGGCACGAAGCTGCCCGTGAGCCGCACGGGAGCCCAGAGGCTCCGGGCTCTCCTCGGCGAGTCCGAGGGGGCCTGAGGCCCGGTGCCGCCCTCGTCGCCGTGGCAGTAGGATTCCATCCATGGCGCTCCACATCGAACAGCTCTACCTCGGGTGCCTCGCGCAGGCCTCGTATCTCCTGACCGATTCCGGCGAAGCGGCGGTGATCGACCCCCGCCGCGACGTGGACGACCTCGTCGCGCGGCTCCGGGCCGAGGGGCTCACGCTCCGCTGGATCGTCGAGACGCACCTCCATGCCGACTTCGTGAGCGGCCACCACGAGCTGGCCGCGAAGACTGGCGCGACCATCGTGTTTGGGAAAGCCGCCGGAGCCACGTTCGAGCACCGGGCCGTGAGCGATGGTGACGTGCTCCCCCTCGGGACGACGACGCTCGAGGTCCTCGAGACGCCCGGGCACACGCCCGAGAGCATCTGCCTCGTCGCGGCCGAGGGCGGCGCTCCGCGGGCCGTCTTCACGGGCGACACGCTCTTCGTGGGCGACGTGGGACGGCCCGACCTCGTGGGCTCCCGGGGCCGTTCGGCCGAGGAGATGGCCTCGCTCCTCTACGACAGCCTGCACGGAAAGCTCCTGACTCTCCCCGACGACGTCCTCGTGTACCCGGCGCACGGCGCGGGCTCCCTTTGCGGCAAGAACATCAGCAAGGAGACCTCCTCGACGATCGGAAAGGAGCGGCGGCTCAACGTCTCGCTCCAGCCGATGTCGAAGGAGGCCTTCGTGAAGATGGCCACGACGAACCTCCCCGAGGTCCCCGCGTATTTCGGACGCGACGTCGCGCTGAACCGGGGCGGCGCCCGCTCGCTCGGCGAGCTGCCGGCCCCCGAGGCGCTCCCGCCCGCGGCCGTTCAGGCGCGCGTCTCGCAGGGCGCCCTCGTGCTGGACATCCGGCCGGCCACCGATTTCGCAGCGGGCCACGTGCCCGGCTCCGTGAACATCGGCCTCGTCGGAGACTTCGCCGTTTGGAGCGGAGCGCTCCTGTCTCCCGAGACGCCGATCGTGCTCGTGCTCGAGGACGAGCGGTCCCTCCGGGAGGCCGTCACGCGCCTCGCGCGGGTGGGCCTCGAGAACGTCACCGGCTATCTCGCGGGCGGGATCGCGGCCTGGCGAAACGAGCACCACCCCGTCGCGACCCTGACGCGCCTCGCTCCCGCGGAGCTGGAGTCGCTCCTTTCGAAGGACCCGGGCATCACGGTCCTCGACGTGCGGAGGCCTCCCGAGTACGAGTCCTGTCA
>JAEUQS010000530.1 GCA_016789625.1 Acidobacteriota bacterium
CGTTGCGTAAGCGGACGATGCCTTCGAGCGCGCCGTCTTCGTTGAGCACGAGGGAGTCGAAACGCAGCTTCAGTCCCGCCCCGGTTCTGCTCACGGGAAGGGTGAAGCGGCCGTCGGACGCGAGCCGGCCGTCGCGCAGCACCGGCAGCGCGAAGGCCAGGCCGCTCGAGACGGGCGCCGGCCGCACGATGGGGTTCAGGATCCCCGCCCGGGGGCCGGCGCGCGGCGCCGGTGCGAACCCGGGGACCTCATCGGCCCCGCAGAGACTCGAGCACGTGAGCAGGAGAGCCAACAGCCTCACGAGCCGTTCATAGCACGTTCGTGAGTCCGTTTCGGCATTCGACATTCCCCTCGTGAGAAATCTGTTGGAGAATCGCGCCATGTCACAGACACGCGCGCAATTCCTGCGGCTCCTCGTGATGGGCTCCGGTAGCGCGCTCGCGGCGCTTTCGGGTTCGTCGAACCTTTTCGCGGCCGAGGCTCCTCAATCGGTCGCGGGCTTCAGGCAGCAAATTGGCAAGGACTTCGTCGTCCTCGGATCGGGCCGGCGGCTCGTCCTCGACGAGGTGATCGAAGGCCGGAAGACCCGGGAGACGGTCGAGTTCACGCTCGTTTTCCGATCGGAGTCCCCGATCGACGCGGGGACCTACACGGTGCGAAACGCCGCTTTCGGCGTGTTCGACCTCTACCTCGGTGCGGCAGGAGGCAGGGGACAGGACTTCCTGTCGCGGGCCGACTACAACCTTCTCGTCAAGAGCGTTCCGATTCGCTGAACCCTGGCCTGCAGGTGGTGAGCGGCCGCAAGTCGCTGTGACGACGCTTCGCCCGATATCGGAGTCCGACCTCGTCTTTCTCGAGCGGGTCTACGCGTCGACCCGAGCGGAAGAGCTGGCCCCCGTTCCTTGGACCGAGGCGCAGAAGACCGCGTTTCTCTCACATCAGTTTGCCGCTCAGCACGCGCACTACCAGCGCCACTATGTCGGCTCCGAGTTCCTCGTCGTCGAAGAGGAGGGCCGTCCCGTGGGCCGTTTCTACGTCGCGCGTTGGACGGCTGAGATCCGCATCATCGACATCGCGCTGATCCCGGAGGCGCGCGGCCGTGGAATAGGAGAGGCTCTCCTGCGCGGTCTTCTCGCCGAGGCCCGCGAGCTGGGCAAGCCCGTGACCATCCACGTCGAGAGACAGAACCGGGCTCTCCGTCTCTACGAGAGACTCGGCTTCGGGCTCGAGGAAGACAAGGGCGTGTATCTCTTCCTGAAGTGGAGGCCCGGCGGGCCCTCGGTCAGGTGAAGACCGCCTCATAGTGGCTGCCGCCCGCGTCGCGCCCAACGGGGACGAGGAAGAGGCCGTCGAGGCGGCCCATCGCCTCAGCCCCGAGCGTGTACGTTCCCTGATTGAGGAGCGGGTCCCGTGGTCCCCGAAAGGACACCGTGAACGCCTCTCGGCCGCCGGGTCTGCTCCAACCGTGAGACCGGATCCCGCTGATCACCAGGGCGACCGGCTCCCCGGCGAACGTCACGGAGAAGACCGTCCCCACGAGCGGCTCGAAGGTCTGAAGAGTGAGCGTCCCGAGATCGATGATCTCCATGAAAACAGGGCCTCCTTTGGGCGAGCACCGCATC
Source organism: Acidobacteriota bacterium (assembly GCA_016789625.1). Taxonomy (GTDB): domain Bacteria; phylum Acidobacteriota; class Thermoanaerobaculia; order UBA5066; family UBA5066; genus JAEUQS01. The sequence goes on from JAEUQS010000530.1 coordinate 1,623, forward strand.
ATCTCAGGGCTTTCGGGGCGGCGCGAGGCTGAAGGCCGCCACCTTGCGCTTGAGCGTGTTGCGGTCTATTGCGAGGATGCGCGCAGCCTTCGAAAGGTTGCCCGAGGCGCTGCCGAGCGCTCGCTCGACGAGCCGCCTCTCGAGCGCCGCGACGGCGGAACCGAGGGATTCGCCCGGTTCCGGAGACTCGGGGAATGTGCCGATGCTGATCCCATGGGCTTCGAGTGTGAGATCGCCGGGGCGCACGCGCTGATCGCAGAAGACGGTCCAGCGGAACACCTCGGACCGGAGCTCGCGAACATTGCCCGGCCAGTGATACCTCTGCAGCACGCGCCATGACTCGGATGTCACCGAAAGGCTCGCTCGCCCGGCCTCCGCGAGGAACGCGCGAACGAGCGGCTCGAGATCCTCGGGCCGCTCCCGGAGCGGCGGCACGCACAACGTCGCGCCGTTGAGCCGGTAGAAGAGATCCTCCCGGAACCTCTTCTCCGCGATCTGCTCGCGAAGGTCGCGGTGGGTTGCCGCGACGATCCGCACGTCGACGCGGACGGGCTTCTCGCCGCCGACGCGGCGGATCACGCCCTCCTGGATCGCGCGGAGGAGGCTCACCTGGACGCGGGGAGGCAGCTCGCCGATCTCGTCGAGGAAGAGCGTCCCGCGGTGAGCGCTCTCGAAGAGACCCGAACGCCTCTCGCCCGCGCCGGTGAACGCGCCCTTCTCGTGGCCGAAGAGCTCCGAGGCCAGCGTCCCGTCGTCCAGGGCGGCCACGTTCTCCGCCACGAACGCGCCGCCCGCGCGGGCGCTCGCACGATGGATGGCCCGGGCGATGAGCTCCTTGCCCGAGCCCGTCTCGCCCTCCACGAGGACCGGGATCTCCGTGGGAGCGATGCGCGCGATCTGCCGCACGAGCGCCTTCATCGCGGGGCTGCGGGCCACGAGCCCGCGCGACACGGCCGTCTCCGTCCGAAGTCTCTCGACCTCGTCTTTCAGCGCGCGGATCTCGGGGAACCCCTCGAAGTCGAGGCGCACCTCACGCACGGCCTTCGGGTGAGGCCGCGGCACGAACGCCGCGGGAATCACCTGGAGCATCCGCGCGTCCAGCAGCCCGGCCTTCACGAGGACGACCCAGGTCGTCTGCATCTGCGGCGTGCCCGCAGAGAGGAGCACGTCGACGGGGCCGTCCCAGGAGCGCTCGAGCACCGGACCCAGCACCTGGAAGAGCCGGGCATGGTCCGTCGGGTCGGGAACGGTGAGCGGAAGAACGTCCACGGCGGGAACGAAGGTGCGCACCTCGGTCGCGAGCTTCCGCGCCGCGCCGAGACCCGTCGCCGGGCAGAGCAGGACGGCGCGGTCGTAGAGATCGACGCTTTCGGGCTGCTCGAGGAGCCTCACGATCGGCCCGCGGTCCGACGCCGGCCGGGTGCCGTGATGGGCCGGCGGCGTGCCGTCGGCGCCGCGGTCGGACCAGGTGAGGAGCGTCCGCATGGTGCGCTCTGCATCATACCGATGCGGTACGCACCATCCGGTTGATGCGCCGTGCATCGATTCGAGCCTGCTGAGGCTGGCACGGAAATCTCAACGGGTCCCGCATGCAAGTCGTGATCGAAGGGACCGAGGTCCTCACCGGCCCGGGCATCGTCATCGAGGATGCGGCGCTCGCTCAGCTCCGGCAGGTCGCGGGCCTTCCGGGCTGCGTGAGAGCCGTCGGTCTGCCCGACCTTCACCCCGGCATGCACGGTCCCGTGGGCGCGGCCTTCGCCTTCGACGGCGTGGTGCGTCCGGCGCTCGTGGGCAGCGACGCGGGCTGCGGGGTGCGGCTGACGGCGGTGCGCCGCTCCCGGTTCGCGGGCGATGCGCTGGAACGCCGGCTTCGCGAGGAGATGGACGGCGCGCCGTACTCGACGGACGTCGCGCGAAAGGCCTTCGAGGCGCTCCTCGCCGGCGGCATCCGCGGGCTCGCGAGCGTCGACGCGCTGCCTCCCGCGCTCCGGATCCTTGCCGCGGCGGAACCCGAGGAGCCGCCCGTTTCGAGGCCTGGCTGGCTCGAGGACGATCTGATCCACGCGCTGGGCACGATCGGCGGCGGCAACCACTTCGCCGAGATCTCCGAGGTGCAGGGCGTCGTCGACACGGAGGCGGGCTTCGCGCGGCGCGGGGTCGCGATCCTCGTCCACAGCGGCTCGCGAGGTCTCGGCAAGGCGCTGGGAGACCGCTGGCGCGGCGAGGTTCTCGAGGTCGGCGATCCGCGCACGGCGGAATACCTCGCGGAGCTCGAGGTCGCATGCCGGTTCGCGCGCGCGAACCGCTTCGTCCTCATGAGCCGTCTCGCCACGGCGCTGGGGGCGGCCCGGGAAAGCAGCCTCGGAGCCTCCGTCGACGTGCA
>JAEUQS010000074.1 GCA_016789625.1 Acidobacteriota bacterium
TCTCGTGAGAGGTGGCACACGGGGAGGATACCTGGAGGGTGGTCCCGTCCGAGGTGTCGGGTCATGTGACACAATGTGACCCATGCGAAGGATCTCGATCCGTGATCTTCACGAGGCGACGGGAAAATGGGTTCGCGAGGCCGCGATGGTCGACGAGCTCGTAATCACGGAGCGAGGCCGGCCCATCGCGACGATCATTCCCTTCCGCGAGCCGCCTCGCGGGAATCCCTTCCTCGGGAGGAAGCTCAGACCCGGTTACGCCCGGCTCCTCGGACGCCTCAAGGGAGGAACGGACAGCGCCGCGATCGTCTCGGAGGACCGGGACCGGTCTTGAGCTACTGGGATTCGGCGTACATCGCCAAGTTCTATCTGGACGAGCCCGAGAGCGATCGTGTGCGGGCGCTTGGTGAGACCGAGGGCGAAGCAAGCTGCTCTCGCTTCGGCTACCTCGAGACCGTCTCCGTTTTTCACCGAAAGATGCGTGAAGGGGCCGTTTCTCCCGCGGGCCTTCGTGAACTTTGCGGCCAGCTCGAGGAAGATACGGATGCTGGCCTCTGGACTTGGCTACCCGTGAGCCCATCGGTGCTTCTCCTTGCGGGCGCTACCTTGCGTGCGCTCCCAAAGGCCGTCGTCCTTCGTGCGGGCGACGCTCTTCATCTGGCGACCGCGCGAGCGAATGGGATCCAGAAGGTCTTTTCGAATGACGTGCGGTTGCTTTCCGCGGCGCACTACTTCGAGATCACGGGGAGCCATCCGGCCCGCTGACGAACGCTCGGGCCTGCCGGAGACAACGCCCGAGCGACTCGCCCGGAGGGACTCACTTCGAGGGCCGAAAAAGGGTGGCCGCGAGGCCAAGTATCCAGCGCATACTCGATACGGACCGGCGAATGGAATGCCCGAAACGGCTTTTTAGTGCCGCTGCATCAGTGACCCCCACGGTGCCAGCCCGCAGCATGACCTGGAGAGGGGATGCTCAGCCGATGACGAACACCACGAGGACCGCATGAGCCCGATCGAGAACTCGTCTCGCCTGCTCCGCTGGACCCGCGCGGCGGCCTTCCTGGGGCGAAACGCCCTCACGCTCCTGGGGGCGATCATCACCACGAGCACGGCCTTCACGCTCATCGTCTTCTGGATGTCGAGCGCGTTCCGGCCGTCTCAGAACCCCTACCAGGGCCTGCTGGGCTTCTTCCTCCTTCCCGGCGTCTTCGCGTTCGGCCTCGCGCTCATGCCCATCGGTCTCTGGTTCCGGCGCCACAAGCTCAAGAAGGCGGGGGAGCTGCCCGATCCGTACCCCGAGGTGGACCTCCCCGCGGGCTTCGTGAAGAAGGTCCTCTTCGCGTTCGGCGGTCTCACCCTCGTGAACGTCGTGATCCTCGGGTACGCCACGTACTCGGGCGTTCACTACATGGATTCGCAGGCGTTCTGCGGCAAGACCTGTCACACCGTGATGGCCCCCGAGTACAACGCGTACCAGCGCTCGGCGCACAGCCGGGTCACCTGCGTGCAGTGCCACATCGGGCCCGGGGCCTCGTGGGCCGTCAAGGCCAAGATCTCCGGTACCCGCCAGCTCTTCGCGGTGGGGCTCGGGACGTACTCGCGCCCCATCCTGTCGCCCGTGCGTGAGCTGCGCCCCGCCCGGGACACCTGCGAGCAGTGCCACTGGCCCGAGAAGTTCCACGATCAGCGCATCGTCGTGAAGAAGAAGTACGCCGACGACGAGGCCAACACCCCGCTCACGACGATCCTCGCGCTCAAGGTCGGCGGACGCACCGCGGCGGGCCCCACGGGCATCCACGGGCGCCACCTGCAGGAGACCACCTACGTCACGAAGGACCACACGCGCCAGGAGATCGGGGCGGTCACCTACCGCGACGGCAAGGAGCTCGTCACGTACGAGGTCGCCGGCGCGAAAGAGCCCATGAAGGGCGAAGTGCGCACCATGGACTGCGTGGACTGCCACAACCGTCCCTCGCACATCTTCGAGCAGCCGGAGCAGGCGGTGGATCGGGCGATCACAGAGGGCCGCATCTCCCGCGAGCTGCCGTTCATCCGCAAGACCTCCGTCGCCGCGCTCAAGGCCGAGCTGGGCGGACCCGGCACCGCCGAGAGGCTCAACGCCACGCTCACGAAGTTCTACCAGGAGGGCTACGCCGAGGTGTTCCGCAAGAGCCGGAACCTCGTCGAGGCCGCCGCGGTCGAGCTCGCCGCGATCCACGCCCGCAACGTGTATCCCGAGATGAAGCTCACCTGGGGCACGTACCGGAGCAATCTCGGGCACGAGGAGACTCCGGGCTGCTTCCGGTGCCACGATGGAAACCACACCTCGGCCTCGGGCAAGACGATCACGCCCGAGTGCGACGCGTGCCACACCATCATGGCGCAGGACGAGGAGAACCCCAAGATCCTGGCCGACCTGGGAATGTAGAAAGCGGAGGCTTCATGAGGCGCTGGCCGGCGTTCCTGCTCGGGCTGCATCTGGCCCTGGTCCTCCCGGGGGCCGCGTCCGGCGCTCCGCCGGTCGTCGCAACGACGGTCGTCGCAACGACGGTCGTCGCCCCGACGGTCGTCGCCCCGACGAAC
>JAEUQS010000661.1 GCA_016789625.1 Acidobacteriota bacterium
GCCGCTTTCGGTATCGAACCGTACGCTCAACTTCAACATCGTCACGGTGGCGCAGGGAACCGCCGTCGACGTCGTGTTCACCGCCCGCGCGGGCGCGATCGAGACCACGTCGACGAGCACGATCACGCCGCCACCCGTCCAGAGCCTCGCTCTCGACCGGAGCCGCGTCAGCGGCAACACGGTCGTGACGGGCACGGTCACGATGACGAGCACGATCGTCGGCACGCCCGCCGTCGTCACGCTCTCGAGCCTGAACCCGGCAGCGACCCCGCCAAACACGGTCACGGTTCCCGTCGGCTCGATCAGCGCGACGTTCACGTTCACGACCTCGACGGTCGCGGCGCTGACGAGCGGCAACATCGAGGCCCGGACGGGTGCGGTGACGCGTGCGGCCGGACTCTCCGTGACTCCCGAGGCGCTCGCCGACTTCACTCTCCCGTTCGCGAGCGTCATCGCGGGCGCCGCCCTCAATGGAACGGTCACGCTCACCCAGGCCGCGAGCGCGGGCGGTACGACGGTGAACCTCTCTGCGAGCCCCGGTGGGGCCGTCACGATTCCCGGGAACAGGTTCTTCACGCCGGGCGTGTCGAGCCTTCCGGTGCCCGTCACGGCCGCGGCGGTGAGCACGACGACCGTGGTCACGATCGGCGCGGAGTATTCCGGGATCACGAAGTCGAGGACCCTCACCATCGAGCCCGCGTCCCTCACGGGCTTCACGCTGCCCACCGTCTCCAGCGGGCGCACGGCCACGGCGACTTTCCTTCTCGACGGTGTGGCGCCCGCCGGAGCGACGATCTCGCTGACGAGCGCGAACCCGGCCGTTCTGCCGGTTCCCGCGACGCTCGCGATCAACGGTCTGAAGACGGTCACTCTCGGCGTGACGGCGGGCACGGTCACGCAGCGCACCGACGTCCTCGTCGAGGCGACGTATCGCGGCGTCACGCTACCGGTGACCGTCGCCGTCGTTCCCGAGGCCCTGACGAGCCTTTCGTTCAACGCGACGTCCCTCCTGGGCGGGCAGGAAATCACCGGTACCCTCCAGCTGAGCGCGCCGGCCAGCGTCGACTCCGTCGTGAGCCTCTCGGTGAACCCCGCTTCGGCAGCCGTGTTCCCCGCGACGGTCACGATCCCGACGGGGAGCACCACCCGGACGTTCGTCGGAACGGCCGGTCAGGTGTCGACCTCGACCGCAGTGAACGTTACTGCCTCGCTCGGCGGCGTCACGGCGGCCGCCGCTTTCACGGTGAATCCGAACCCGATCTCCGGCCTGGTCGCGAATCCCTCTCCGGTCTTTGGCGGCGACGCGCTGACCGTTCGCGTGATCCTCCGCGCCGCCGCGCCGGCCGGCGGCGCCGCCGTGACCCTGACGGGCGAAACCCCGGAGATCGGCAGCGGGAGCTTCACGATTCCCGCGGGACAGCTCTTCGCCGATTTCCCGCTCGCGACGACCCCGGTCGCGGCGCTCACGCCGGGCCGCTTCCGCGCGACGCTGGGTACCGCCTTCCTCACGCAAACGGTCGACGTCTCGCCGCTGAAGGTCACGGGGCCGGTGATGATGCCCGGCGGAACGGTGCCGGAGCCGAGGGGAGCCGTGTGGATCGGAGTGCCGGCCGGCCTGGGTGGGCTCGACGCGGGGCTCACGTCCAGCCTTCCCGCCGTGGCCTCCGTACCGGCCACCGTGCACATTGACGCGGGCGCGACCTCGGCCGAGTTCGCGATCACGGCGGCAGCGCGATCGGCACAGGCCACGGTGGTCCTGGAGGCTTCGGCGCTCGGCACGACCGCGAGAAGCAACGTGATCGTCCGCGAGGCTTACCTGGCGCCGCTCGCGCCCGCGGCGCAAACGGTCGCCGGGGGTGCGTCCGCGAACCTGACGCTGACC
>JAEUQS010000668.1 GCA_016789625.1 Acidobacteriota bacterium
CCCTTCATCGCGGAGGGACCGGGGAACTGTCCGGCGAAATTCGCCGAATCGAACTCGGCGTTCGGCGTGCGGTTCACTCCCCACGAGCCCGCGTCCATGGTGTAGAGGCGGCTCTTTCCGCTGACCTGCGCCCAGAAGAACGCGAGCAGGGAGTCGGACGTGGGCAGGAGCAGCGCCACGCCGGGCGTGGAAGAGCCGGCGCCGCTGAAAGGCGTGGGCGGCACGTACACGTTGCCGACGCGGGTGAGAGTCCCGCCCCCGTCGGTCGATCGGAGCAGCACGATGCCCTTCGTCTCGCTCCCCAGCTTCCCCTCCACCACGAGGTAGAGCGCTCCCGAGACCGGATGGATGGCCGCCGAGACCGCCGCGACGGAATCGCCCGCGAGGCCGATCGACGTGAGCGAGTGCAGGTGGAACGCGAAGCCGGCCGAGAGCGCGCCGATGCTGCCGATCACCGAGGCGTCGACGATCACGACGTTGGCGCTATTGATGTAAACGACGTGGTTCCCGGCAACCTGGAGCTGCCTGCCGCCGGGCGAGCCGAGCACGATCTCGTTCGGGATGCTGCGCGCGGTCGTCCCCGTGCCGAAGACTGTGATGTCCGCGACGCCGAGCGCCGTGTTCGTCAGGGAAAAGCCGAGGTATCGGGATCCCTGCTGGAGGATCGCTGCGCCGCCCAGCGGCCGCGTCGGGCTGAAATCGCCCGCAAAGGTGAACCCGGCGCCCTGCGGCTGCATGAGAAGCGTCCCGTTCGGTGTCTGCTTGTAGCCCACGAGAGCGCGCGAGCCGTCGGGCGCGCCCGCGACGTCGAGGACGGTCTCGAATCCGTCGCCATTCTTGGGGAGCGTCGTCTCGACATCGCGGAAGTTCTCGACGGCGGGCGAGGCGGGATTGACGAGGCTGAAGATGCTGTAGCCGTAGTTCTGCCGCATGAGGAGCTTTCTCGCGCCCGCCGGGCCGTAGACCGAGAGGGCGTTCGCGAAGCCCGGCTGGAACTTCCCGGGGTAGACGCCGGCGGGCGGCTCGAACTTCACCGGGGTTCCCACGGTGCAGGTTTGCGCTCGCGCGCCGGCCGAGAAGCCGAGAACCGCGAACGCGGCCGCGGTGACGTATCGGTTTTTCATCTGGATCCTTCCCGTTCGTCGGGGCCGGTGTGCGGCATGCGAAGTGCTTTCCCTTCGCTGGCTACAATCCGCGCCCGGTCGGATCTCGCTGCCAGAAAGAGAGTACCTCGATGACCCCGGCTCAGGAAACCATCCGCCGTGTGCTCACGCCGCTCGCCCTCGCCCCGCTTCCCGAAGACGAGAACACCTCGCTGTTCGACGCGGGCGTGATCGATTCCTTCGGACTCATGGACGCCGTCTCCCAGCTCGAGGAGGCCTTCGGGAAGAAGGTGCCGGACGCCGACCTCGTGCCGCGCCGGTTCGAGACCCTCGCGAAGATCGAGCACTACTTCTCGAAGTGATGCCGGCGTGACGGATCTTTCGCTCACGGGTTTCGCGCACGCGCTGCCCGAGCGCATCGTCACCAACGCGGAGCTGGCTGCCGAGTTCGCGGTGGAGGCGAGCTGGATCCGCGACGTCTCGGGCATCGAGGAACGGCGTTACGCGGCAGACGGGGACACGCCGGCCACGCTGGCGCATCGCGCCGCGCTGCTGTCTCTCGAACGCGCCGGTCTTTCCCCGAAGGATCTCGGCGCGATCGTCGTGGGCTCGGGCTCGGGCCCGCGCCGCTTCCCCGGGATCTCGGCCTCGCTCCAGAAGCTCCTCGGCGCGCCGGGGATTCCCGCTCTCGACGTGCCGCTCGCGAGCGTGGGCGGGCTCTTCGCTCTCGCGCTCGCCGCCGACCTCGCGCCGCGCTACGGTCCGGTGCTCGTCGTGGGGTCCGAGGTCATGTCGCGCGTGCTCGCCATTCCGCCGCGCGTCAAGGAGACGGCGATCCTGTTCGGCGACGGCGCGGGCTCGTGCATCGTGCTGCCCTCTTCGGGCCCGCACACGCTCGTCGACGCGCGCATGGCGAGCGACGGGACGTACGAAGACGACCTCGCCCTGCCGCTCGACGGCGCGCTGGCGATGAACGGCCGGCAGGTGATCCTGCAGGCGAACCGGAAGCTCCAGGCCGCCACGACCGACCTCGTCTCGCGGAGCGGACTCACGCTCGACGACATCGGGCTCTTCGTGTTCCACCAGGCGAACTCGAATCTGCTCCGGCAGGTGGCG
>JAEUQS010000683.1 GCA_016789625.1 Acidobacteriota bacterium
CCACGCTCTCGCGCTTCATCGAGTCGAAGGCGCTCACCGCAGAGCGCCTCACGAAGATCTACCTCGATCGCCTCGAGCGCTTCGACGGAAAGCTCCGCTGCACCATCACGCTCATGAAGGAGAGCGCGCTCGCGGCCGCGAAGCGCGCGGACGCGGAGATCGCCGCCGGGAAGTACCGCGGGCCGCTCCATGGCATTCCCTGGGGCGCCAAGGACCTCGTGGACACCAAGGGCGTGCCGACGACGTACGGCGCCGAGACCTACCGCAACCGGATCCCCACGGCCGATGCCACGGTCGTCTCCCGCCTCGAGAAGGCCGGCGCGATCCTCGTGGCCAAGCTCAGCATGGGCGCCCTCGCGCTCAACGACGTGTGGTTCGGCGGCATGACGATGAACCCGTGGCTCCTCGAGGAGGGCGCGGGCGGCAGCAGCGCCGGGCCGGGATCGGCCACCGCCGCGGGCTGCGTGGGCTTTTCCCTGGGCAGCGAAACGCTCGGCAGCATCGTGAACCCCACGATGCGCTGCGGGCTCGCGGGCCTGCGTCCCACGTTCGGGCGCGTCCCGCGCACGGGCGCGATGACGCTCTGCTGGTCGCTCGACAAGCTGGGTCCCATGACGCGGGGCGTGGAGGACGCGCTGCTCGTGCTCGCCGCGCTCCGCGGAAAGGACGCGGGCGACGCCTCCAGCGTCGACCGCTCCCTGGAGTTCGATGCCGTGTCTGCCGGGAACGTCGCCGGCCTCCGCCTGGGGATCTTCCCCGCGTACATGAAGGAGAGTCCCGCGACCGACGTGGATCGCGCGGCCGTGGAAACGGCCAAGCGTCTGGGCATGAAAATCGTCGAGGTGAGCCTGCCCGACTGGCCCTACGGCTCCCTCAACACCATCCTCTTCGCCGAGTCGGCCGCGGCGTTCGAAGAGCTCACGCTCTCTCACGGCGTGGACGCCCTCGCCGCGCAGGTGCCCGACGCCTGGCCCAATACGTTCCGACAGTCGCGGTTCCTCTCCGCGGTGGACTTCGTACAGGCCGACCGGCTGCGCCGCAAGGTGGCGAACGAGATGGCCCGCATCTTCAAGACGGTCGACATCCTCCTCGTGCCGTCGCTGCGCGACGAGCCCCTCACCATCTCGAACTACACCGGCCACCCGTCGCTCACGCTGCGAGCGGGCTTCGTCGAGGTCGGCGTCGCGCGGAGCGACTGGGCTCCCGATCCTGCCAAGCCGCTCCCCACGTTCTCGCCGAAGCGGCGCGTGCCGCACGGCATCACGCTCATCGGGCGGCTGTTCGACGAAGGGACCCTGGGACGCGTGGGTCTCGCGCTCGAGAGAGCGTTCGGGGTCGCGGAGGCGCGGCCCGCGGGATTCTGATCAGGCCGCGTAGAAGAGCACGGCGAAGTAGTGGCAGGTCGTTCCGCCGAGGACGAAGAGGTGCCACACGAAATGCGCCCAGGGCGTGCGCTTGGACGCGTAGAAGGGAACGCCCAGCGTGTAGAGCACGCCGCCCGCCACGAGCCACAGGAGCCCCGTGGTGGGCAGGTGCTGAAGCAGAGGCTTGATCGCCACCACCACGAGCCAGCCCATCAGCAGGTAGAGCCCGTTCGAGAGGATCGGGTGCTTCAGGCGTCCGAACGACTTGAGCAGGATGCCCGTGAGCGCGAGCGTCCAGATGACGACGAGGAGCCCCCAGCCCCAGGCTCCGGGCAGCACCATGAGCGTGAACGGCGTGTACGTGCCGGCGATGAGCAGATAGATCGCCGAGTGGTCGAGGGCATGGAAGACGCGCTTGGCGCGCGGCCCCGGCAGCGAGTGGTAGAGCGTCGACGAGAGGTAGAGGACCAGGAGCGACGCGCCGAACACCGACACCCCGGTGATTGCCGCCGCACCATGGGGCAAAGAGGCCGCGAGGAGGAACGCGATGCCCACGAGGCTGGCGAGGACGCCGAGCCCGTGGCTGATGGCGTTGGCCAGCTCCTCGCCCCACGAGTACGGGCTCACCACGCGGAAATCATAGTCCCGGGCCCGGCTCCACCCGCCTGATTCATCTGCGGGATGGCAGCCCGCCCCTCACGAGGTCAGATTACCGGTGGAGCAACGTCAGCAAGGCCTGCTCGGGCTCCGTTCACGAGGGGGGCTGCCCATGGCGACGCGCAAGGAACGACAGAAGCCCTTTCTCCTTCCCCAGCTCTGCAAGGGTTGCGCTCGGTGCGTGGAAACCTGCGCAAAGCACTGCATCGAGCTGGGTACGGAGATCAACCCGGAGACGGGCCTCACGCCCGTCATCCTTCACCTCGAGAACTGCAGCGCTTGCGGCCTCTGCGTCGACGCGTGTCCCGAGCCCTACGGCCTCAGGGACTCGCCGAGCGCCGAGGAGTTCGAGCTGCAGGATCCGGCGAAGATGTTCGGCGAGCGCGGCTCCACGGCCCCGCGGGCGGTGAAGATCCCCGACGAGCAGATCCACCTGCCGCCGCTTTCGCCCATGGTCCTCAAGGGGAACTACGCGTCGGCGGTGGGCGCCCTGCTCGCGGGCTGCCGCCACGTGTTCGGCTACCCCATCACCCCGTCGACCGAGGGCGCCGAGCTGATGGCCAAGCTCCTGCCCGAGCTCTCGGGCGTGTTCGTGCAGGCGGTGAGCGAGGTCGCCACCGTGAACATGATGTACGGCTGCGGCGGCGCGGGTCTGCCCTGCATGACGTACACGTCGTCCCCGGGCTTCAGCCTCATGCTCGAGGGCCTCTCCTACATGATCGGCGCCGAGGTCCCGGGCGTCTTCGTGAACATCATGCGCGGCGGCCCCGGCCTCGGGAACATCGCGCCCGAGCAGTCGGACATCAAGCTCGCGTGCCGCGGCCTCGGCCACGGGAACACCCACGCCATCGTGCTCACACCCTCGACGCCGCAGGAGATGCTGGACCTCACGATGCTGGCGTTCGAGCTGACGTTCAAGTACCGGAACCCGGTGGTGATCCTCGGCGACGGCTACCTGGGACAGATGACCGGCAAGGTCGTGCTGCCCCAGACGATGACCAAGCCCGGCATCCCCGAATGGGCCGTGTACGGCGACGCGCGCCACCGCGGCAACCTGATCAACTCGATCTATCTGGCCGAGGCCGACCTCGAGGCCCACAACGCCCACCTCGACGCGAAGTACGCGCGCATGGCCGCCGAGCAGAGGGCCGACCTCTACCAATGCGACGACGCGAGCGTGCTCCTCGTGGCCTGCAACACGCCGGCCCGCATGGCGAAGGGCGCCGTCGGCGCGCTCCGCGAGCAGGGCGTGAAGGCCGGCCTCTTCCGTCCGCTGACGCTCTGGCCGTTCCCCGTGGAAAGGCTGAAGCCCATTCTTCCGCACGTCTCCCGCATCGTGGTCGTCGAGGCCTCGAGCGGCGGACAGCTCGAGGACGAGCTGCGGCTCGCGCTCTCGCACGCGGGGATCCGCAACGCGCCGGACATCGAATCGGTGCGCCGCTCGGGCGGCGTGCTCCCGCAACAGAGCGAGATCGTCGCCGGAGTGCTGGGCGGAACCCACCGCCCGATCCCCGCCTTCGTGGCGCGCCAGGAGATGACGGTATGAGCAGCGTCTTCTACGAGAAGTTCGAGCGGCACGCCCACGGCGAGGGCCTCAAGGGGCACGCCACGCACTACTGTCCCGGCTGCGGCCACGGGCTCGCGCACAAGTACCTGGCCGAGGCCATCGACGAGCTGGGCATCCAGGACCACACGGTCGCCATCTCGCCCGTCGGCTGCGCCGTCTTCCTCTATTACTACTTCGACGTCGGCAACTCCCAGGCCCCGCACGGTCGCGCTCCGGCCGTGGCGCTCGGCCACAAGATGGCGAACCCCGACTCCATCGTCGTGAGCTATCAGGGCGACGGCGACCTCGCCTCGATCGGGCTCGCCGAGATCATCTCCACCGCGCAGATGGGCATTCCCATCACGTTCATCTTCGTGAACAACGCGATCTACGGAATGACGGGCGGGCAGATGGCCCCCACGACGCTCATGGGACAGAAGACGGCCACGAGCCCCACGGGCCGCACGCCACTCATGGGCGCCCCCATGAAGATGGCCGAGCTGATCGCACAGCTCGACGGGCCCGTGTACGTCGAGCGCGTCGCTCTGTACGACGCGAAGCAGCGGCTCAAGGCGAAACGGGCCATCAAGAAGGCGATGCAGATCCAGGTGGAGAAGAAGGGCCTCGCGTTCGTGGAGGTCCTGGCCGAGTGCCCGACGCACCTCCGCATGACGCCGCAGGAGGCGGAGACCTGGGTGAAGGAGCAGATGCTCCCCGTCTTCCCGCTGGGCGTGAAGAAGGACACCGTGGGCGAGCCGTGGTTCCACATGGACCTGCCGGTGTTCTCTCCGGAGAAGGTGATCCACGCCGTCGGCGCGGGCCGCTCCTCGGCGGAGCGGTTCTCGAAGGGCTTTCCGCGGCACCTCGACCCGCACGACATCTCGCTGAAGCTGGCGGGAGCCGGAGGCGACGGCGCCCAGACGGCGGCCATGCTCATCGCGACGGCGGCCATCAACGAGGGCTTCGACGCGACGCACATTCCGAGCTACGGCCCCGAGTCGCGCGGCGGGACGTCCTATGCCGACGTCCACGTGGCCGAAGACGAGGTGCTCTCGCCGGCCTCGCCCCACCCGGCCATCCTCATCGCGTTCAACGCGCCGAGCCTCGCGAAGTTCGGGCCGGCCGTGGCGCCCGGCGGAACGATCCTGTACGACAGCTCCGTGGTTTCGGAGGTCCCGCACGTGCCAGACACGGTTTCGGTCCACGGCGTTCCGTTCACCGAGATCGCGCAGGGTCTCGGCAAGTCCATGGTGAAGAACATCGTGGCCCTCGGCGCTCTCTCGGCCGCGACGGGTCTCTTCCCGAAGGAGACGTTCCTGGCGGCCATCCGGCAGGCCCTCAAGGAGAAGAGCGCGCTGATCCCGCTGAACGAAAAGGCCTTCGATCTGGGCGCCGAGGCGGTCGCGGGGGTCTGTACCCCGGGAGGAGTGAGGTCATGAGCGACGAGCGCGTTCCCCTGCCTCTCACCGCCGAGGAACGGCGGCTGATCCTGGCCCTCCGCGAGATTCCCTCGTCACCGCTGCGCGACAAGGTCGTCGCCGTGGTGAAGGAGCTCGCGGACCTCGCAACCGAGCCCGCCTGCCTCGAGGCGCAGGCCGACGGCGTGCCGTGCGGAAGCGAGAAGAACCTCTGTGAGTCCTGCTCGCGCGTCCTCGTGCGCGTCCGGGACTCCATGGACCGGAACTTCCCCGTGCCGCGCTACACCTTGCAGATGCTCTGAGCCGTGATCGTCGACTTCGGGAAATGCGCAGATCCCTGGCTGAGCATCGACGACGTCGTGATGGGCGGTGTCTCGCACAGTGAAATGGTCGTCGAGGACGGAGTCGCCGCCTTTCAGGGCACCCTCTCGCTGGACAACGGCGGCGGCTTCGCGTCGGTGCGCTCCCGGCCGTCGGTCTTCCCTCTCGCGGGCCTCGACGGTCTGCTGCTCCGGGTGAAGGGAGACGGCAACCGCTATCGGCTGAGGCTCCGCACCACGGACGCCTCCGACGGCGTCAGCTATGAAGCCGTGCTGGAGCCCTTTGCCGACGAATGGGAGGACCTCGCGGTCCCCTTCACGTCGTTCCGGCCCGTGTTCCGCGGCCGGACCGTCGAAGGCTTCCCGCCGCTCGACCCCGCCGCGGTCCGGACGCTCGGCCTGATGATCTCGGACCGCCAGGAAGGCCCCTTCCGCCTGGAATTGGCGTCGATCGACGGGTGGAGGGCTACACCGGGCTAGGAACCCACTTCGCGAGGAGGCTCCGCGCCGCGGCCTGGAACAGCACCGCGCCGTCGGTTCCGCCGAGGAGCGCGTCTCCTGCCCGCTCGGGGTGCGGCATGAGCGCGACGACGTTGCCCCGTTCGTTCGAGAGCCCCTTTCGGTGTCGCGGAGGCGCGCCCCGCAGGCTTCTGATCTGTCGGCTCAGCGGGGCAGCAGCGTCCTCGGATCGTGGGTCACGTTGTCTATGAGCGACGCGTACGCGGCGAAGGCTCCGTCCGGCGTCGCTATCGAGAGAATCAACCGGCCTCCGGTGAGGTCGTCTCCGATTCCGAGGTCGCGGACGACCCGTGAGATCTGCCGCATCCCCAGGGGCGGAAGGCGGTAGGTCCCCGATGCGATCGTCTGCCCGTCTTCGGACACGAGATCGACGTCAACCTCCACCGGGATCTCCACGGCGTTCGCCAGGATCAGGTTCGTGCGGGCGGCCGCGTCCTCGCGGATCGCCAGGATCGACTGTTTCCTGCCGGGGCGGATCAGGTCGGTCGGAGAGAAGGCCGGAACGCTCTGTCCCAGTGTCCCGCCGAACCTGTAGGTGGTGGTCTGGAGGAAAGCTCCCATCGCGAAGCTGTCGTCGTTGGCGTGCCAGCTCAGCCTCAGGGCCCCGAACCCCGACTCGAAGCCGAACACGGAGCGGACGACGTCTTCGTAAACGGCCGACTTTCTCGGGGCGAGCTGGAACGTGGCTTCGGGACCCGCGCGCCCATCGGTTTCCGTGGGCAGGTACTTCAGCGTGTATTGCCTGTCGTCGTAGTCGTGCCCGTAGACCGTGACGCTCGTGCCGTAGAGCACGCCGTCGGGCCCCGCGACGCGCGCCACCGCCGGGAGGATCCACTGTCGATTCGTCCCGCCGACGAGCAGAGGCAGCAAGGTTCTCCGGTCGTTCGTCACGTTGTCGATCGACGTCGCCACCGCCGCGAGAGTCCCGCCCGAGTAGGTCGCGATCACGACGCGTCCATTGGGAATGTCGTCCGGTACCCCGAAGGCCCGAACGACGCGATCGAGCTGGGTCATGCCGAGAGGAGGAAGCGAAACCTGACCGCCGGAGCGGGGAAAGCCCTTTCCGTCGAAGAGAGTGACGAAGGCCTCGAGCCAATTCACCCCCACATTCACGAGGGCGAGGTTCGTTCGAAACTGCGCGTCCTCGCGAATGCCCAGGATCGAGCGGGGCTTGCCGTAGACGATGAGGTCTTCCGGACGCGCCGCGGGAACGCCCTGACCCAGCGTTCCCCCGAACGCCGAGGTGATCGTCTGGGAAGACACCCTCAACGCCCGTGTCGGCGAGGTCACACGGAGCGCTGCCACGCCTTCCGTGAGTTCGAGGGAGCGGCCGAGAACGTCGACGAGCGTCGTCGAGGCCCCTGCGGCGAGCGGGAATCGACGTTCTGGCCCGGGTAGCCCGCCGGCATCCGCCGCGAGGGCCTTCACGTCGAACCAGGTATCGGTGCTCCCTGTGTTCGCAACCGTGAGATCGGTCGTGAAGAACGCCCCGCCGGGTCCCGGACCGCGCGTCGCGACCGGCACGAAGGCGCGTGACGCGGAACGGTCCCACCGCCAGAGGCCCCGGCCCGCCAGAGCCGCATACAGAATCGACCGGTGGGTCGGGTCGACCACGAGGTCCGTCATCTCGACGCCCAGCGGCAGCCCGATACCCGCGACCTGCCAGCTCGAGCCGCCGTCCGTGGATTCGAAGACCCCGTTCTCGCCCCCGACGTACAGAGTCGAATCATCGTCCGGGTCGAGCGCGAGCCGATTCCCGTCCGAGGGCCGCCCCTTCATCTCCCAGAACCCGGCCGAGTCGGTGGAACGGTAGATCCTGGAGTAGCCCGAGAGCACGTACACGGTCGACGGGTTCGAGGGGCTCACACGGACCGTGCCGGAGTAGGTGTCCAGGCCCCAGCTCTGGTTCCCCCAGGAGGCGCCAGCGTCGGTCGATCGGATGACGCCATGTCCGTGTGCGGCTGCGTAGAGGATCGACGGCGTCACCGGATCGATCGCGAGATCGGGCGACCGCTTGCCTTCGAGGGACGTCGGCAGCCAGGACTTGCCGCCGTTCGTGGACTTGAAGACGGCGACCGGGCCGGTGCTGGTTCCCGCATAGATCGTCGACGGTGCGGTCGGGTCGATGGCGATCGCGGAGAGCATGCCCCGAGGGAGACCGCGACTCGAGCTCGACCACGAGAGCCCGCCGTCCGTCGATTTCAGGAAAGGATCGTTCCATGCCGTCGCATAGAGGCGCGTGGCGTCTCGCGGATCCGCCACCACACCCGTTAGGTCGACGACCTTCGAAGCGCCAACGGTCGGCTCCCAGCTCCGCCCCTCGTCGAAGGACCTCAGGATCCGTTGCCCGGAAGAAGCGATCACGCGGCCGGGCGCGGCGGGCGACAACGCCAGACCGCTGAGCCCCACGTTGTCGAATCCAGTCAGAGGCACGCGGGCCCAGGTCTCCCCCGAGTCGCGGGAACTGAAGATCCCGGCGTCGGCAAAGGCCACCCACAGCCTCGCGGGGTCTCTCGGGGAAACGGTGATCCCCCGCAGCTCCGACCCGGTGAGGCCCGCGCTCACGGTCGACCAGGTCTCCCCCGAATCCGTGGAACGGACGATCCGCCCGGGGAGCCTCGCGTCGACGTTGGGGTGCGCGCGCATTCCGGCGTAGATCAGCCCGGGCCGCGCAGCGTGGGTCGCGAGCACCATCACCTCGAGGTCGGCCGGCAAGACTGAAGTCCAAGTGGCGCCGGAATCCGTCGATCGGAAAATGCCCGCGGCCCCGCCCAGAAAAAAGGTACCCGGTGCGGCCGCGTCGGCGACGAGCGACCGGATCGTCATCACGGGGAGTCCGGCTTCCACCGGCTTCCAGGTTTCACCCGCATCGGTCGACCGCGCGACGCCACCGTCGGCGGAGCCGGCGAGCACGAGGTCGGGGTTCGAAGGGTGCCGCGCGAGTGCCGTCGCGCGGCCGGCGGCCACCCGAGCGAACCATATGGCCCCCGAATATTGAGTTTGGTAGAGGGCCGACCCCGTCGCGACCAGCAACGAGACGGGGTCCCGCGGATCGACGTCGAGAGCGACCGGGGCCCCGATGCCCCCGGGGGACCAGCGCAGGCCACCATCCAGAGATCGATGGAGGCTCTGACCGAACGCATAGACCGGTCGCGGGCTCCCGAAGCCGAATGCGAAACCGCTGATGCTTCCGTCCGTCATTCCCGAATCCGAAGGACTCCAGGTGGTCCCGCCATTCGTGGATCGGAAAAGGCGACCTCGCGCCGTTCCGGCGAACAGGGTTTCCGCGGACGACGGATCCACCGCGAGCGCGATGACCTGAGCTTCCTCCGGTCCACAGGATTGCCAAACCCCCATCTCATCCGACGCCAAAAGAGATCCCGCGCCCAAGAGCAGCACGACGAGAGACAGGCAGACCTTCAACCCGGGGCACCTCACGGACACCCGGGAGTGTCCGGAGGTGGGGCGACCCAACGCCTATGAGCGAACGAGCTTCGAGAGAAGGCTCCGCGCCGCGGCCTGGAACAGCACCGCACCGTCGGTTCCGCCGAGGAGCGCGTCTCCCGCCCGCTCGGGGTGCGGCATCAGCGCGACGACGTTGCCCCGTTCGTTCGAGAGCCCCGCGACGTCATCCAGCGAGCCGTTGGGGTTCGCGCCCTCTTCCCGCTCCCCCGCCGCGTTCACGTAGCGGAAGAGCACCTGGTCCCGCGAGACGATGCCGTCGAGCGCGCCCTCGGGCGCGCGCCAGTTGCCGTCGCCGTGCGCGATGGGCATGCGGAGCACGGTCCCGGGCGGGACGCCGCCGGTGAGAAACGTGCGCGAGGTTTCCACGCGGATGTAAACGTCCTTGCACACGAACCGGAGACCCGAGTTCTGAACGAGAGCGCCGGGGAGGAGCCCCGCCTCGCAGAGGATCTGGAAGCCGTTGCAGATGCCGAGCACGGCCCCGCCCCGTTCGGCGTAGCGCGCCACGAAGTCCATGGCCTTCGTGAACCGCGCCATGGCCCCGCAGCGCAAGTAGTCGCCGTACGAGAAGCCGCCGGGCAGGATCACGATATCGGGTTCCCCGAGGTCGGCCGTGTCGTGCGAGACGAGCCGCGCCTCGGCCCCCAGCAGCGTCGCCGCGGCATGATGGGCGTCCTCGTCGCAGTTGGAGCCGGGGAACCGCACGACCACCGCTTGGAGCGTCAACCGACCACCTCTACGTCCACCTGGTTCCGGGTCGAGGCGCTCACGGCACCACCTCGACGTCCACCTGGTTCCGGGCCGGGGCGCTCACGGCACCACCTCGACTTCATAGTCCTCGATCACGGGGTTCGCGAGGAGCGTCCCGGCCATCCGGGCCGCGGCCTCCTTCGCCTTCGCGGGATCGGTCTCGGCCACGTCGAGCCGGAACACCTTCCCCGCGCGCACGTCGCCCACGCCTTCGAACCCGAGCCGCGCGAGCGCGCCCGCGATGGCTTTTCCCTGGGGATCCAGGATTCCCGCCTTCGGCATGACCCGTACCTGAACTTTCATGTTCTCCTCACGTTCTTTCTATCGTGCCCGGCCCGCGCGCGCAAAGGAGGTCGGCGCCTCGTGCGTCGCGACCTCGAGCGTCACCCGGGCGCCGAGCCGCTCGAGCGCCTCGGTGAACGCCCGCTCCGCGAGCGCGTACGTGTTGTTCTGCTTGGAGACGTGGAGCGCCGTCACCATCTGCGTGCGCGGCCCGATGAGCCGCTCGAGCGCGCGGGCCGAGTCGGCGTTCGCCATGTGCCCCACGTCGGAGAAGATGCGCCGCTTGAGCTGCACGGGATACGGCCCGTTGCGCAGCATCTCGAGATCGTAGTTGCACTCGAAGCCCAGGAGATCGCAGTCGAACAGCGCCTCGGCCACGGCGTTCGAGAGGTGGCC
>JAEUQS010000693.1 GCA_016789625.1 Acidobacteriota bacterium
CCGAACCTGATGACCTGGGAGGAGGCCTGCCTTCCCGAGACCTTCATCGCGCAGCCCACGCTGGCCCAGATCGAGGAGTTCGTCGCCGAGACGGCGAAGCTGCTCGGCGCCTGAGGGCTGAAAACTCAGTACTCCGGACCCTTGAAGGTGGGGACCCTCTCGCCTTCGAGGGTCTCCCCGGCGATGCGGGCGCGCAGGTACTTCGCGACCCGCAGGCCGTCGAGCGCGGCCGACACGATGCCGCCCGCGAAGCCCGCGCCCTCGCCAGCGGGATAGAGCCCCGGCAGCGACGTCGACTCGCAGTACGCGTCCCGCTCGATGCGCACCGGCGAAGACGTCCGCGTCTCGGGCGCGATGAGAACGGCCTCCTCGGAGACGAACCCGCGCATCTTCCGGTCGAACGCGGCCAGCGCTTCCCGCAGCGCCACGAGGTAGGGCTCGGTGAAAAGCCCGTCGAACCGTCGCGGCACGGCCTCGGGCCCGTACGTCGTCTTCCGCGGCAACGGACGGGGATCCCTGTTCGAGAGGAAGTCGGTCACGCGGATCGCGGGCGCCGCGTACGTCTCGCCGCCGAGCACGAACGCGGCCTCCTCGACCTTCCGCTGGTAGACCTGTCCGCGAAGCAGGGACGACTCCTCGCCGAAGTCCTCGGGCTTGGTCTGCACCACGAGCCCGGCGTTCGCGAAGCCCGACGAGCGCTTGTAGCGCGACATGCCGTTCGTCACGACGCCGCCGGCCTCCGACGAGCACGCGATGACCTCGCCGCCCGGGCACATGCAGAACGTGTAGACGCCGCGCATGTTCGACGCCATGAACGCCTGCTTGTAGTCGGCCGGGTTCACGCCGCAGCTCTCAGAGAGCCCGCCGAGCTGGATGCGGTCGATCGCGTCCTGCGGGTGCTCGATGCGGACGCCCATCGCGAAAGGCTTCTCGGTCATCGCGACGCCCCGCGAAAGCAGCGCGCCCACCGTGTCGCGCGCGGAGTGGCCGAGCGCGAAGATCGCGAACTCCACCGGGATCTCCTCGCCGCTCTCGAGGACGAGCGACCGGAGCTTCCCCGTCTCGCTCCCCTCGCGGAGCACGTCCACGACCTTGGCCCGGTAGCGAATCTCCGCGCCCTTCTCGAGCAGGTGCTTTCGCATGTTGCGGAGCACCACGACGAGCCGGTCGGTTCCGATGTGGGGCTTGGCGTCCCAGAGAATCGTGTCGGGCGCGCCGAAGCGGTGGAGCACCTCGAGGATCACGGCGATCTTGTCGTGCCGCTTCCCGCACGTGAGCTTGCCGTCGCTGAACGTGCCCGCGCCGCCCTCGCCGAACTGCACGTTCGACTCGGGGTCGAACACGCCGCTCTTCCAGAACTTCATCACCTTGCGGTAACGCTCCTCGGCCGGGTCCCCGCGCTCCAGGAGGATCGGCCGGAGCCCCGCGTCCACGAGCGAGAGCGCGGCGAAGAGCCCGGCGGGTCCCGTGCCCACCACGGCGACCCGCGCGTCACGGCCCGCGGGCGGGAGCAGCAGCTCGTGGCCTTTGGGTCTCGGCACGACCTCCAGCCGGAGCGGCGGGGTCAGCTCGTTGACGCCCTCGAACGGCTGCTCCGTTTCGAACTCCACCGCCGACTCGTAGAAGAGGTTCGGCTTCTTGCGGGCGTCCAGGGACCGGCGGGCGAGCGAGAAGTCCGAAAGCGTTTCGGCCCGCACGCCCAGCACCCCCGCGACGAGGTCGACGGTGGGGAGCGCGGGGGCGGGGGTACGAAGACCCCAGAGGCGGTAACGCGGCATGCCCGTTCGCGGCTATTCTCCACGCTCATGACCGGGGCCCCCGAAGAGACCGAAGTGAAATTCCGCCTCGCGGACCGCGGGCCGTTCGAGGAGCGCCTGCGCGAGCTGGGCGCGCGGCCCGGACACCTCGAGGACGAGATCAACGATCTTTTCGACGATCCCGCCGGCACGCTCCGCTCGAGGGGCGAAGCGCTCCGGGTCCGCACGACGAACGGGCGCGGCATCCTGACGTTCAAAGGCAAGGCGAACATGAGCGAGGACGGCGTGAAGACTCGCGTCGAGCTCGAGACCGAGGTGGAATCGGCCGAGACGGTCACCGCCATCCTCGAGCAGCTCGGCTACCTGCCCCACTTCCGCTACGAGAAGCTGCGCATCACGTGGAGCTTCGCGGATCCGGGACG
>JAEUQS010000695.1 GCA_016789625.1 Acidobacteriota bacterium
CCTGCGGCGAGGACTTCAGCTCGATGACCTTGTAGCCCGCGAAGTGCGCCGTCGCCGGGTTCGTGCCGTGCGCGGAGTCGGGCACGAGGACGTATTTGCGCGCGTTTCCGGCGGCCACGTGCGCCGCGCGGATCATGAGCGCGCCCGCGAGCTCGCCGTTCGCGCCCGCCGAGGGCTGCAGCGTGACGCGGGAGAAGCCCGTCAGCGCGATGAGCGCCTTCTCGAGCCGGTAGAGGAGCTCGAGGTTGCCCTGCGAGAGGTGCTCGGGCGCGTAAGGATGCGTGTCGTTGAACCCCGCGAGCCGGGCGATCTCCTCGTTGATGCGCGGGTTGTGCTTCATGGTGCACGAGCCGAGCGAATAGAGCGCCGTGTCGATCGCGAAGTTGAGCTGCGAGAGCCGGGTGAAGTGACGCACCACGTCGACCTCGCTGGCCTCGACCTCGCCCGTGACCTCGGCGCGGTGCTCGTCGCCGAAGAGCGCGGCCGGGTCGGCCTCGGGCACGTCGAGCGCGGGCAGCGTCACGCCCTTGCGCCCGGGCTGGGAGTCGTCGAACAGGCTTCCGAAGCGGCGCCGGCGGTTCTTCACGGCAGCCGAGGTCTCGGGCTCGGTGGCCAGGGTCCCATGGTCTGTCATGCGGCACCTCCGAAGGTCCGAAGCGTCGAGAGGAAAGCGTCCAGGTCTTCGCGGCGTAGCCGCTCGGTAACGGCCACGAGCAGCAGGTCGTGGAGCGCGGGCTCCTTCGGAAGGAGCCGCGCGACCGGCACGCCGCCCAGGATCTTCCGGGCCTCGAGCCGCGCGAGGACGTCGACGACCGGCGGCCCGCACCTCAACGCGAACTCGTTGAAGGTGCGGCCCGGATAGGCCACCTGGAAGGGACCCGGAATCGCCTTGATCCCGGCCTTCAGGTACTCGGTCTTCGAGAGGCACTGGATCGCCGTCTCGCGGAGGCCGTGCTTACCGAGCGCCGAGAGCGTCATCGTGGCGGCGAGCGCGAAGAGACCCTGGTTCGTGCAGATGTTCGAGGTCGCCTTCTCGCGGCGGATGTGCTGCTCGCGCGTCGCGAGCGTGAGCGTGAACGCGGGGTTGCCTTCGGTGTCCTTCGTGCGGCCCACGAGGCGCCCGGGGATCTGGCGCTTGTAGGCGTCGCGGCAGGCCAGGAAGCCCACGAGGGGACCGCCGTACGACGTCGGCACACCGAAGCAGGCGGCCTCGCCGGCGGCGATGTCGATGCCCGAGGAGCCGGGCCCCTTGAGCACCGCGAGCGAGAACATCTCGTTCACGACGCCGATCGCGAGCGCGCCGTTCGCGTGCGCGGCATCGGCCGCGGCCTTCCACCCCTCGGCCACGCCGAAGAAGTTGGGCGACTGCACGACGACGGCGAACGTCGTCGCGTCGGTGGCCGCCGCGAGCGCCGTGGCATCGGTCACGCCGTCGGGACCGACCTCGATCTCGACGATCTCGAACGGGAAATTCACGAGGTACGTGCGGAGCGCGGCCCGGTATTCGGGGTGGATCGCCTTGGAGACGACGACCTTCGAGCGCGCCTTCGT